>JAYTSW010000476.1:0-12382 GCA_043745425.1 Sphingobacteriaceae bacterium
CCATAAGCTAGTTAGTGGTAATTTTATTGCGACAAAATAAATCTTAATCATGAAAGAATATTTTTATATAGAAGGAAACAACCAAAAAGGACCTTTTACGCAAGAAGAAATTAAGTCCAAAGGACTATCGAATGAAACGTTGGTATGGTTTGATGACATCGACAACTGGACACCATTAATTAATGTGCCTGAGTTAAATAATAAATTGAAAAAAACGCCGCCTCCGCTACCAATCGACAACGAAAGTATAAAGAACAAGTTAGCTGACAAGATTACAAGTCAACCAAAAGAATATGCGAATAATAATTTGCCTACTAATATTTTTAGACCTTCAAAAAAAGAATTGACTTGGGTGATTAGTTGGTGTTCATTTCATTTTCTCGCATTAATATTATCTAATGTTCTTTTATTTAACTACCAACCGAAAATTCATTTCATAGGAGAACCTAAATCTAAAGAAAGCCTTTGGCCATTTGTAAAATTTGTTGAACGAAAATACGACCAACTTCCAGGTGGACAAAGTTGGGAATATTATCAGGAGATGTGGGCGCAAAAAAAATTCAATGGGTTGTTTTATCAATATGATTGGACGGAATTCGTACTTTATTTTGGTGCTGGCCTAATAGTATATTTGATAATAAAAGTATTTAAAAACATGTAATTTTAATCTATGAATAATAAAACATTTTGCGGACATATAATTTATAATGGTTCAAAATATGGCGTTCTACTGGAAGAGGCGACTGGTCTTGTGTGGGTAAACAAACCTGATGATCCAACTTTTGGAGAGGGTAATTATAATAACTTCACTGCTAAAAACAAGAAGGAAGCATTGGATGTTGCTCCCAAAATGCTCCACAGCGTTGGACAATAACAACAGCTCCAAACTACCACTAACAGCATGCTAAACGTTATTTCTAGCCAGCAAATACAATAATTATAATCATATCCTTAATGGATAACAACCAATTTTTTTACTGAAGAATAATTTCCTGAATTTAATTTTACAAAATAAACACCTTCGCTGAGTTCTGAAGTGTTTACAATAAATTCATTACCCTTTATGTTTTGTTGAGAAATGATTTGCTGTCCGTTGGTGTTTGTAATTTCTAATTTATAATCTTCAATCGTTTTATTAAATGAAAGTGTAATTTGATGATTAGTTGGATTTGGATACATCACAAAATTAGTTTCGTCTTTAATTTCTTCAACACCAAGCGGACCGCCACCTAATGCTAACCAAATGGTAATGTTCATGATTAAACGCTGATGATTGCCCGCAGCATCTAAAGTGTAACCGTTATATAAAACATCATTCACATCACCAGTACCATCATCAGGAGGAGAACTATCTGCAATAGTTGCAAATTTACCAGCATACCAACGTCCGTAAGCACACATAACACTATTAGAACCAACGGTTGAAGCACCTGTTTGAAAAACAACACCTTTCACTGTTGGGTTTTGTGTTTTGTTAAGCGTAATACTCGTGCCGTTCGACCATTTTACTTGCGTTACATTTCCCATTGGTCCATGTAAAAGAGAATCCGTTGCTGAGACTAAAACATTACTGCTTGTTTGCGAAAAATTAGCCAAATCAAAACTCATACCAAATGCATTATTTTGAACGCTGTTATTTTGCATTAAATCATTCCAAATTGTAGGAGAATCAACACCATCTCCATTTCTATCACTTACATCATGATCGGAAATCATAAATAAACCGCCACCATTTTTCACAAAATTCATAATGGCTGTTTTTTCACTTGCTGAAAAAGAAATATTTGGTTCGTCAATTATAAAAACTTTGTACTTCGATAAATCCTGCGTGTTGGTTGTACTGCCATAAGTAATTTGTCCGTTGTAAGGAAGCGTTTCAACAGTATATCCCCTCTTCACACAATCGATTCCCCAATTGGATAAAGAACCTGTCCAAAATGTTTCAGGCGTTGATGCTGTAATTCCGCTTTGTGCTGCAGTTGGAATTTTTTGGGCATTAGCTTCATTACCACAACTAATACAAGCATTAGGATTCCACGACATATTATGTAAATCCGCATCAATAACCCAATCCGCATTTCCTGCAGTTTGTGCTTTAGTAGCATCAAATAATATTTTTACCTGCGCCTTAGTATTAAAAGAAATAAAAAAACTAAAAAGGAATATGAATTTTAATGTTCTCATGGTTTAATAAAGTTAAAACTTTTTTTCGCAGTTCCAAAAAACTTAATGTTACTGCAACTACAGCCAAGGCCGGACCAAACGTAATGCCGATGAAAAAAGGAAGAATCATGCATAACCTATATACGGAGCCTATGCGGCCTCCTCTTTCTAATCTCCAAAGACCTTGTAATTAGGAACTTATTTCCTGTCTTATTCCTTATTAATTGCAGGGCGGTATTTTAATTGCATACCATGCAAAAAGTTACGCAGAAATTGATCATGACAGATACGATATTGTTTTTGGTCAGGATTACGGAAGAAGGCGCTTAATTCATGAGGGCTCATGGGTAAGCCGGCCAAGTTCACAATTTCAATAATATCTGTATCTTTGTATTAAGGTTAGTGGGTGCAGACAGGGAATTTTCCAAACCGCACTGCGCCAGCCACGAAACCGTTATAAGTAATGCGCCCAGACTTTTTTTCTTAGACACTTTTACGGTAGACAAAATCTTTCCGAATACTAATCTGTTCTTCGCTTCATCTTCGCGGTTTGACGAGGAGAATTTTAAGTTTTTTCCTTGCCGACGCACGTTTTGGCTGGAAGCCAATTAGAACGCTATCTCACAAGCAAACGCACTTTTCGGCGAAGCCGTAGAACACCTATCGCGCAGCTTAACTCAATTGCAAGTTGGCGTGCGGTGGCTCGCCAACCAAGCCCTTTATTTATTTTGAATTAAGGTAGGGTTACAAATCAGTTAAGCCCTAACGCACTTTTAAATATGGTGTGGCGCAAGCGCCACGATTAATGCACGTGCGCTCCGCGCCATAAAGTGCGCCTACGGCAGTATGGTATTTTTATTTAATAAAAGCATAACCTCCGCTTTTTCTGAATGAAAATCTACCTCCGGAAGTATAATGTTATTAATCTAACTCTTTACTGGTTTTTTAAGTTTCGAAAATTATTTTTAATAATTAGAAACAAAAATTAGTTTTTTGACTATAACAAAAAACTTACATAATAGAGATGATAGAAAAGCAATTAAAAAAACTCCTTAAAGACGGCAAACTCTCGGAGGTTAACGAACAATTTATTAAAAGACAACTAAGGAAAATAAGTATTCCTAAAATCTTAAAATGTATTATCTTTAATAAAAAATACCACTTTGTTATGGCAGATAATAATAACGATCATGTTATATCTTATTTAACCCTACGGAAAGCCGTAGGTTTTCTTGGGATAACGTTTCCAATAGTTTTATTCCTTGGATCAATTCTTTTTGGAGCTTGTGAAGGTTTTCAGGATTCTATTTCTGACTACCATAACACAAATATGCGCGATGTGTTTGTCGGCATTCTTTCAGCGATCGCATTATTTCTATTTGCATATACAGGCTATGATGATCTTGATTACTGGATGTCGAAAGCGGCAGGGATCTTTGGTTTTATGGTTGCTATCTTTCCTGACGCACTCGATGATAATGAATGTACAATTTATGTAAAACAGATCATTCCTGATTGGATGGCAACGGTACATTTTATTTCCGCTGCTCTTTTCTTTTTAGTCTTAGCTTACTTCTGCATCTTTCTTTTTACAAAATCTAAAGGTGAACCAACTCCTGAAAAGAAAAAAAGAAATATCATTTACAAAATTTGTGGTTATACAATGATCGTCTGCCTTGTTTTATTAGCCTTGTATTTTTTTATTCCGGCTTTTAAAGATGCACTTGAGACATTTAAACCTGTCCTGATCCTTGAAGTAGTTATGTTATGGGCTTTCGGTCTATCGTGGGTTGTGAAAGGTGAATTTATTCTATCAGATAAATAATTTATATATGACAGACATTAACACAGATAGTTTTTACTATAATCAGAAAGTAAAAATCGAAATAGAGATCGAACCTTACAAGCTATTTCTTGCTACAGCACTGTTAGCTGAGATTTTAAATAAAGGCGAGACATTGCGCAATAGTTTGAGCGAAACGGGCACAAATCAATTGCATGAAGTGGCAGAGCTTTTAAAGAACTCTTGTGCTCTTGCTCAAGCTAACTTGCACAAAAAGAGAGGAAATTAATTTGGGCGTTACCCCGCAGGAGACAGGCGGGGTCGGGCTTTCCACTCCAATCTTTTGCAAGAGGCAGGCAAAAGGATTTCCGTTGCAATCCCTAACGCAAAAAAACTATATTTGTAATACGTTCTTTATCCGTACTGAAAAAAATAAATGGGTTTTCAGTTTAAAAGTGCCGGGAGTGGATTCCCGGCTTTTTTATTTTAATCCGTGTTTTACGCAATTTGTATCCGCGTTTTTACGGATAGGTCATTTGTTTGCTCATCGGCGTGACCTGTTAGCGGCAGGCATTTTTATTTTTGAAAGAAGTTCAGATGGGGTTACTTCCAAAGCAATTGCAACGGCTATTAATACCTGTAATCCCAACCCATGTTCTCCTCTCTCTATGCGTTGAATAGTTCTAATATCAATATCGCATCTGGCAGATAACTCTTGTTGGGTAAGGGCAAGCCCTTCCCTAAGTCGTTTCACCTCTGCACCGAATTGTTTTATTTGGGCTATATATGCTTTTTGCACAAGCCTAAGATCATTAAGTCCTTATAAAATCTTTACGACAATTTTGCCGTAAATGAAATATTTGTATAAATTTGCTAACCCTTAAGGTAAGATCAATGAAAGAAAGAGTATTAAAAGAAATGAAGGTTAACCTGTTCAGTATGGGGAGCGCTGAATTTTCGATCATGGACTTTATAATTATGATCTTTCCTATGGTATATTTCTTTTCGATTCTTCCTATTATGAGCTTAATTTTAAAATAAAACGTTAAAAAAACGTTGGTATTATTACCTATTTTGAACGCGCTTTACCTAAATGGCAGGTATTAATACATGTTTTTAGCCTGTTAATTATTTTAATGAAGTGATTTTCTTTCTTTAATTTGTTTATCAACCTTTTTTGTATACATTTATATAGCATGTTACTCTTACCGAATAAATTTTATTAACTCCAAAAAAATGAAAAAGACAAAAAACGTCCTTTTAGTAATCGCATTTGCACTAAGTGCATTTTTCGCGAAAGCGCAATTAACTTTAGTTTCGAATTCCTTACCATTGTATCAAACTGGTAAATTATACTTCAAAATTCGAAGTACTTCTAACGCAAGGGTAACATATCCAACTGTCCAAAACGATTCAGCTTCAACGATTGGATCGTTATTCACAACTTATTCTGTAACTAGTGTAGAAGCGCCCTATAAAATTTTAGATTCGACGAAATTTTGGAAAACTTATCGAGTAACTTTTAGCGACACAGCAAATATTAATAGTTTTATTAGTGGGTTACAAGCTTTAACTACTGTTGAGTATGCAGAAAAAGTTCCAGCAATGTACACACAGAGTACACCTAACGACCCTAATTATCCTTACCACTTATCCTTAATAAATGCAAATACTGCATCTAATATTCATATTGCAACTGGTAGTGCTATTGTTGCAATTGTAGATGATGCGGTTAGTACAACTCAAGAGGATTTAGTTGCTAACATGTCAAGTACAAATAGGGATGTTGCTGATCTAGATAATAATTGTGATCCGCCTCTTACGGGTGCAGTTTGGGCAGATGGCTCACGTTTTACCCATGGAACGCATGTATCTGGTATTGCAGGAGCGGTAACAAATAATAGTTTAGGTATTGCATCAATCGGTTGGAATAATAAAATTATGGGGGTAAAAGCAAGAAAAAACACTGATGCAACTAATGGAATTCCTTTCGGTTTTGATGGTATCGCTTGGGCCGCAGCTAACGGCGCACATGTAATTAATATGAGTTGGGGAGGAGGCGCTCCTAGTCTCACAGAATACAGTGTTGTTGTTACGGCAAAAAGTGCAAACGTAGTTTTAGTAGCGGCTGCTGGAAATGCTAACAGCGCTAATGCTTTTTATCCGGCAGCTTATGGTGAAGGTCTCACTGGGCAAGCATGGGAAGTATTCGATAAAAAGCTCGTTGTGGCTGTTGCTTCGTTAGATGCTAATAGTGATATATCTAATTGGGGTTCTGGTAGTGGCTCTAATCATGGATCATGGGTAGACATAAGTGCATATGGTTCTGCTATCTATAGTACGCTCGCTTCTGGCAATGGAATAGCTGCAATAAACAATGTTTATGGTTCTTTGAACGGCACTTCCATGGCCTCACCAATGGTTGCAGGAGCAGCTGGTCTTCTGAAATCATATAATATGGCTAAAACTGCTGATGATATTATTACTTGTCTAATTTATACAGCAAACCCTGATATATATAATCCAGTTCACACAAATAATTTTCCTGGCATGTTAGGAATTGGCAGACTTGATGTAGCAGCAGCATTAATGTGTATAAAACCGTCCTGCACATATCCGAGTGCTGTTATTAAACCTAGCTCAGTTAGTTTATGCCCGTCTTCCTCTGTCACATTAACTTCTAATCCGGCCGTAAGTTATACTTGGTCAACAGGCGCGAATACGCAATCTATTGCGGTTAGTTCAGCTGGCGTATATACTCTAACGATTAATAACGGAACTTGTACAGCTTCTCAAACAATAAATATTCAAAATGCAAATACAACAGCGAATCTCATGACATATGAGAATTCAAGTCTCCTCCCTAATGATGGAATTGTGTGCGGTCCGGATTTCTACTCTATAAGTTGTTATTCAGGATTAACTTATACTTGGTCTCCGGCATGGTCGACCAGCCAAACTTTAGGAACGACAATTAATTTAGGTAGTAGTGCCCCAGTCTCAGCAGTTATTTCCGTGACTATTGGAGGTGTTGGAGGATGCGTCGGAATTACAAGTACAGCTTCAAAAACAATATCAAATGTTCCACTTCCTACTATTGCAGTAACACCTTCAGTAGGATCGGTGTCTGCTGGTTGTGGCCTACTTTTAACGGCTAGCGGTGGAGTCACATACACTTGGTCTCCGCCCAGCCTTGTTTCGTGTTCGGTATGTTCTACACCAACTGCCTATCCTATTTCTCCTTCAACTAATTATACGGTATTGGGTGTAGATGCTAATAATTGTTTTAATACAAAAACAGTTTCTATAAGTGTTACAACAAATACTTATTGTTCCGGAACAGCTCCGGCAAGCTACACAATCTCTTATCCAGCATTATATAATCCTTCTATCGGATATTTAGGACAAAATTTATATTTGGCCACCGGAGGAAATTATACTATTACATGTCCAGATCTTCGTATCGCTGGCAATGTCGGGGTATACGTAGCAAATAATGCCACACTAACTGTTGACGGAAGTTGGCTCCACGCTTGTGCAACTTGTAGCACTGGTATGTGGCGCGGTATTGTAGTCGAACCTGGAGGACTTTTAAGGGTCAAGAATTACAGTATTATTGAAGATGCAATCAAAGCTATTAATACAGCTAGCAATACCTCTACAACACCTGTTGCCAAATGGGAGGTTACATCATCGATATTAAATAAAAATGGTTCAGATATTTATGTTGAGAAAACTTACGCTGATATGTCAGGAAGTTACGAATACAATACCATTTTTACTTGTCGCGAGCTTACTAGTCATACAATTGGCTCAACAAATTTTAATAGTATTCGATCCTCCATTTCTGCCGCTACTCCTAGTTCGCCCGGTTCACATACACCGACCGTTACTATAGCTACGCCGAGAACCGCGTATGGTATTAATTTGAATGAAGCTGTTGGCGGCACAATCAATGTTGGAAGTTCTAGTCAGACGAGTAATATTTTTGACAATATGGATTATGGTATTTTTTCTGCTTTTTCACCAATTGTAGTTCGAAATAACACCTTCCAAAACTTAACGGGTAATAACGGTATAGGTACCGGCATATTAGTCAGTGGTAATAGTTGGGAAGTAGCTGCTCCGACAGTAGTTATTGGTAATAGCGATGAAAATATTGTTGCGGGTGAAGGAAACAACTTTACAAATTGCTTGCAGGGAGTTCAGATAATGGGTTGTCAGCATGTTGCTATCAATAAGAATACATTTACCAATGAAAGTACTTCTACAACTTTTACAACTGGAAGTCAAATTGGACAATATGCTGTTATTAATACTGGATACGCAGTTCATAGTTATACAGATAATCCATATGAATATTTAAGATTTTGCAATAACTACGTAAAGAATTATGCAACTGGTTATTATTTAGATTTTGGAAAACTATACAATACAACTTATATAAATCAGTATTTTTTATCAAACACAATTACAGCAGTTGCAACTTCTACAGCCTATTGTAATCAGGGTATCTATTTACAACAAAGCGGCACGTTTGGTGCTTATACTGGTGTTCCTTGGAACTCTGTGTGCGTTACTAGTAATAGCATAACCAATGTCGCGAGAAATGCTATTGCATTGAGTGCTATAAATACTTCTACGGCTACCACAAGTTTCGTTAATGTTCATTCTAATACAGAATTAAGTGTGAAATATAACAGTTCGGCTACAAGTAGTGTTGCTCCACATATAGCCGCTGTGTATGTTTCTGGATGTAATAGAATAAGCATTAATAACAATAGTAAGATACAGTGTACAGGTTTAACTACGTATCCTTCATCCAATGCTCAGTATATAGGTGGGGTTTATGTTGCATCAAGTCCAAACACAACCGTAAACTGTAATATAGTTACTTATGTTGGTGAAGGATTTGTTTGGGAAGGATCATCCGCCGGAAGTAGCTGGAAGAAAAATAATGTTCAAAAAAGTCGTTTCGGGCTTGTCTTAAGAAATAGTGGTATCATGGGGGATCAAGGCGCAACTAGTTCTCCAATCGGCGACATTTACGGAAGATTTCTAAGTACAAATATCACCGATGCTCAGACGCTGGCTGACAATAGTAATCCTGGGGCAGCCGGATTTTCAAGCAAACTATATAATTTAACCGGAAGTTGTAGTTCCGCAACGACCTATTCACCTTGCCAAAACAATCAATTATCAGGAACAGCATACGCTCCCGGTACAACTATTTTCACAACAACAGGTAGTTTACCATGCATTTGTACAGGTGATTGTGGAACAGGTAAATTAATTATGACAAGCGAAGACAGTTTAGCAGCTGCACGAGACAGTATTTTAATGGATATTGTTCGCGGTATTGAAGGAACTATTTCACTTCCATCATTCGATCAGGAAACGCGTTGGGCTTCTCAATATTATGTTTCATCTCAAAATTCTACTTTACGCTCAGCTACTGGATACAATAATGCTAAAACATTGGCTATTGTGGACGGCGCGATTGATGGTAATAATTATGTTCTTGCTAAAAGTCTTCTTAGCGCTCTTACTCCAGGAAATATAATAGAAAAAAATTGGTATACAGTAGACGATCTATTAATCAAAATGCGAAGTGCTGATCTGGATAATTCGGATTTAAGCAATTTAAAAACAATTGCTGAAAAATGCCCACTTACAGATGGAAACATTGTATATAGAGCAAGAGCAGTTCTCAATAATTATTACAAAACAATTTTTACGTATTCTGACAACTGTGATAATAACAATAGTAGGAAAGCGATAGCGATGAGCAATGGTTCTGATCAAGCGCAAATATTTACAATTTATCCCAATCCAAATAATGGATATATGACTTTTGCGTATAACCTAACAGAAGACGCAACATTGGAAATTGTGGATGTAAAAGGAATTGTTGTTGAAAAACATAAGATTTCAGCTGCTGCTAATCAAATGCAAGTTCAGAACAGTTCTTTAGCGGATGGTATTTACTTTTATAGAGTAGTAAACACTTCTAATTCTACTGTAAGGGCAGGTAAACTTGTTATAATAAAATAGATTTAATGAAGTTAAAAGTCACCATCTGTATATGTATTCTGAGTATGGGGAAGTTTTCCCATGCTCAGAATCTTGTTCCAAATGGCAATTTCGAATTGTTTAGTAATTGTCCAACAAACATAAGTCAGATCAATTATGCTGTAGGCTGGATTAATGCCCAACCTTATAGCAGTCCTGATTATTTCAATTCTTGTGATAGTTATGCAAATGTGCCAAAGACTATCTTTGGGTATCAACAAGATCATTCAATTGGTAACGGAATAGCCGGCATTTATACTTTTAATAAGGGATTTTCAAATAATGGTCGCGATTATATACAAGCGCAACTTAACGATACTTTAACTACTGGCAAAAAGTATATTGCATCAATGTATGTAAACAACAGTAATTGTTTCGATTATTGCATTGCAACACTAGGGATTCATTTTACAAAAACATCAACTCCTTGGCCAACCAACGTAGGATTTATTAATGTTCCCAATCCAAAGGTTAGGCACACGGTTCCGATCAAAGACACATTGAACTGGATCCTAGTTCAGGACACTATTCGAGGCAATGGTGAAAAATTTCTTACTATTGGCAACTTCAGTACAGATAGTCAAAGTGACACGCTTACAATAATCGGAAACGGTACGTTTTTTGGGGCTGCGTATAATTTTATTGATGGTGTCAGTATTTATGATGTGACCAGTGGTGCTTGTAATAATTTATGGGATGCAGGTAATGATAAATATTTATTATTGGGAGATAGTATTAGGTTAGGCTCAATCAATACTGATAATAGCAATTATTTATGGCAGAATAGTACAGCAGGGCCAACATATTTAAGCAGTAATAATAATTCTCGCCCGTGGAGCAAGCCCACACAGACAACTAAATATTATGTTAGCAAGTCCTGTTCAAGTAATGTTTTTAATGATACAGTGACGGTTTTCGTATCTGGATCAACTGGAATAGATAATACCAAAAATTACAAAAATGATTTTTTATTATTTCCTAATCCTGCCAAAAACACTTTAAATTTAAAATATAATTACAAAATGAATGCTACTTTTAGGATTATATCTCTTCAGGGTGTTGAATTGAAATCATATGACTTGCCATTTAATGAAAGTAGATTTCATATTCCTGCTTTGAATTTAGATGATGGTTTATACTTTTATACAATTTCTGATTCCTCTAAAATTTTAACCAATGGTAAAGTTGTAATAGTAAGATGAAAAAGTTAAGTTTATTGATAGTAATTGTTTTAGCAATTAAATTCGATTGTATTGGTCAATGCTCAACACCAGTAACTATTTCCTTAAATATTACACCAGAATCATGTCTAGCATGCTGTGATGGAAATATACAGGTTATTCCGTCAGGTGGATGCCTTCCATATTCATTTACTATAACACCAAATACTTCTCCAAATAATTTTTGCAGCGGTAATTATACCGTTACCGTACAAGATGCTGGCTGTTGTCCTGTTGTATCACAAACAACAAGTGTAGGAACACCAACAGGCATCTATGATAATATAAATGTCAACAAAATTTCGGTTGGCCCGAACCCAAGTAACGAGCATTTTCTCATTAAAGCGAGTTCTCACGAAACACTTCGCGTTATTAATTATTTAGGTCGAGAGATCGTGATTATAGAATTAAATGAGAAAAATAATTATACTTATGATCTTCTTCTAAAAGACAGTGGGGTTTATTTCGTTTGCAGTTCTTTTGGATACTACAAACTTGTGGTATTGGAATAATCATAGACCAAAGCTATAATAATCAAAACCAACTTTTCTTTTTCTCTTACTGAGATACCTAATCATACGATTCCGAAATTAAAAAAAAGTAACCTCGCGTAAAAAGCCCCATTGTAACATAAGAAGTAAAATTTATTTCACGAATTTCGTCCCCTGATAAATTTACTATATCAGGAAAATGCAAAAAAACAGTTTTCTTTACTTTATCGTGGCAGTCGTGTAAAAAATTATTCTTTTCAATTTCAAACTCTGCCAGTTCTGTAAGTTCTTCAATAAATTCTTTGCTATGAGGTAAGGAAGTGATTTTTAAAACGTCTTCAACATATTCTTTTACACTTTTAAATTCATTGCGTTCAGGTACATGATGCTTCTCAAAACTGTTTTCCCTTTCCGAAGGGCATAAAAAAGATTCCAGCATATCATCCATGCCAATAACAAGAGTATCTAATTCTTGTTTTAAAGGATCAAGCCTGCTCTTAATGTTTTTAAGTTCCGGACAATCCTTTAATGCTATAGATATAATTTTTTCCTTCAGGTCGGCTCTGAATTCATGATGCCTCCTGTTTACTTCTGCAATTTCTTTATCCTGATCATTGCAAAATGCTTCAAATTCTTCTGCGTTCATAATCTTG
>JAYTSW010000477.1:0-3307 GCA_043745425.1 Sphingobacteriaceae bacterium
TAATGTCAATTAATGGTTCTGCTCAAATTGGCCGATGGGAGCTACTTTTATCCGCAAATTCAATTTTAATTGATCGCATAGCTGATAAGTTATTAGTGAATCACTTTTTTATTGATGAAGGCGTTATGGTATTAAAAATTGACGGATCGATTTCAGATTATTTTGTTTTGGCAAATGAGATTTTGATTCCAGACTTAAATATAAAAAAATATCTTCAAAAGCAGAGCTATCGACACTTAAATATAATGACTGGTCAATTAGCAGAAAATAGAACTTTGGAAATACATCGGCACAATGAAATGGCATTTCCAACTCCTGGTATGGTGGCAATGATTGATGGTGAAATTCCAGAAGATGGCAGTTATCCTCTTATAAGCAATTCAAGAATTTTCAAAATCAGAGATGGCAAAATATTACGAATAACTTATCCAATAGAATTTTGTTCTTAAAATGGAATAATATTAACTATTGAACAATCCTTCCCAGGAATTTATGAAAAAGGTGATTTTGTTTATATTGATCAAAACCTTGCAGCTACTGGAATTTATAAAGTTGGGCTATTCAAAAAATTTCACATTGTAAATGGGATACTTGTAAAGACAACAATATTTTAAAACGGTATATAAGTGAATCTTGTCTAGTTGTCTTCTTTTCATGGAATACTTTAACTTCGTAGAGCATATTAAAATCCTAACATCAAAGCTCAGTGACTTGGTCATGTCATGAAACACTATTCGTAACTTTAAAATAAAAATTGAATTGATGAAAGACTTTTATTATATCCTTGGATTAACAAAAAATGCCACTGACTTTGAAATTAAAACTGCGCATCGAAAATTATCCCATAAATTTCATCCTGATAAAAATGAAGGTGACCACTTTTTCACAGAAAGATTTAAAGAAATTCAGGAAGCGTATGAAATTTTAATAAATCCATTAACTAGGTCAGATTACGATAATGAGGTAGAAAAAACTCAGAATGGAAAATCATCAAACACAGGGTTAAATTTTTTACCTGAAATTGAATTCTTCAACACAGATAAACTTTCTTTTAAATTTGATGAGGAAATTTGCTTTAGTTGGAAAACAATAAATGCGAATAAAGTTCTATTAACTCCATTTGGCAACGTTGAAAGTATTGACACCAAAAAATATAAGATTAGAGATTTTAAAAATGAGCAGATTACTTTCGAGTTAATCGCAGAGAATACTAACATTAATCGACAAATAAAATCAACAATTACTTTAACAAATAAAACATATCATGAATTATTTCTTCATTTCAAAAATGAAATTGATCTAGAAAACAGATCTAAAAATGACTTAAATAAGGAAAGAACAAAGAATTCAAATCAACCTACTAATATGGTTTCAAATTGGTGGACTGTATTATACATTGTTATAGTTTTAATCGCCGCTGCGATAGCATTATTAACAAACTAAAAAACTACGTTTAACGCTACCTAACCGTCAAACAAAACCTTAAACTAACCACAAGCTCTAACTAATGAACATAGAAATCATCACTAAAAAATTAGCTTTAGAAATAGTTGGGTTTGGTGATATTGCGAAAGATAAAGATTGTGCAGCAACAGCTTTTAAATTGAGCGGTAAGATGTGGGAAATGGTTAAAGCAAACGGTATAAAAAACAAAGGAAAAAATATTTGGGTTTACGATGTTGCTCACAAAGTTTTTGCAGGTGTTGAACTTGATAATCCTAATGACGACAACGGCGCACTTGAAAAATTGAATATACATATTGAGAGATATGCTTACTGTAAATACATTGGGTCATACAACAAAATAAAACTCATAGGTCAGAACATGACGAATGAACTGTCGAAGCAAGGCTATGAAGTTAAACTTCCATACATCGAAATATATGGACTTTGGACTGCCGATGAAACTAAATTAGAAACAGAATTGTTTATGAGTTTGAGATAAATCGGGTTAAAAAATACATCTAACACCAGGCTATAAAGAAAATTTTGGTTTGTGCAGTGCTACGCTAAGCCAGAAAACGTTGGCAGTAATATTTAGAAAGTACGATTAAGGAAAAACTTTATAAATTTCTTTTCGATGAACAACTCTGGCAAAAATTATTTTTTTGAGATTCATAGAAAAAACCAACGCGATAATCACCAAGACGAATTCGATATGCAGATTTATGTCCGACTAATTTTTTAAGCTTAGGGATTTCTGAAAGGCTTTGGGCTTCTTCAATTTGATCAATTAATTTCAGCAAATTAGCTTTAATTGATTTTTGATTTAAAGCATCAATGTCTTTAGAAAATTTATTTAAAAATTCGACCTTCATTAAGACTTAAGCTTTTGGATTATGCTTTCTTTACTTACTTTTTTTGTTTTATCTACAGATTTTAAAAGCTTAGATAATCCAAGGTCTTCAAGATCTTCTTTGGACATAGTCGCTGAGGACATGCCAAGTTTTCTAAGCAAGTCGCTAATAAACTTAAATTCAGTGGCGGTTTTTAGAGCAATTAATACGGCTTTCATAAAACAAATATATGAAAAGAAAGTAATACTAATAACGTCAACTAAACATCAGGCTGACCGAAATTTTCGTTTACTTTTAAATCACGGAGTTAGATGCGGCGCTTGACCCAAAAATCATAATCTACCTACAACTTCTAATCAATGAACATAGAAATCATCACTAAAAAATTAGCTTTAGCAATAGTTGGATTTGGTGATTTAGCGAAAGATAAAGATTATACAACAACAGCTTTTAAATTGAGCGGTAAGAAGTGGGAAATGGTTAAAGCAAACGGTATAAAAAACAGAGGAAAGAATATTTGGGTTTACAATGTTGCTCACAAAGTTTTTGCAGGTGCTGAACTTGAAAATTCTTCTGACGACAACGATGTACTTGAAAAATTGAATCTACATATTTAGAAATATGTTTACAATAAATACATTGTATCAATAAAACTCATAGGACAGAACAAGACGAATGAACAATAGAGGCGTTAGCGGAAATTTTAGTCATTGAATATTGTTAAGATACAAATTTTTCAATTTCCTCCATAATGAAATATGTCGCTGGTGGCGATCTTCTCTCAACATGACAATCCGTTCGAATAAATCAAGATGCTCCACAGAGGCATCCACAAAACGAACAGGATTATCAACACTTATTTTATCTTCCAATGAACTGAGTGAAATCTGAAAACGATCTTGTGTAGTAATAAAATTCATTCCTTTTAATTTCAATCAAGATACGAAATCTTGATTGAAATTTTCTACTTTTATGCAATTACTTATTAAAAAATTAATGGACAGATTGTT
>JAYTSW010000478.1:0-12299 GCA_043745425.1 Sphingobacteriaceae bacterium
GCTATAGTAACGCTCGCTCATAAATTTCAGCAAGGTAACACCGAGTATTATTTAATTAAACATGTAGTTATTATTGGATTGGGATTTGGTTTAGCTTACCTGTTTCATAAAATAAAATACACGGTGTTCTCTAAAGTGGCTCAAATAGGATTTTTTCTTTCTATTCCACTATTAATTTATACTCTTTTAGCAGGTATCAGCGCCGGTGAAGCTAACCGTTGGTTGGAAATTCCCGGTATTGGTTTAACTTTTCAGACCTCAGATATCGCTAAGCTAATGTTGTTAATGTACATCGCAAGAGTTTTGACCACAAAGCAAGAGCAGTTAGTAGAATTTAAGGCTGTAGTAAAATATCTTTTAGTTCCAATAGGAATTATTTGCGCCTTAATATTACCTGCTAATTTTTCTACGGCAGCTTTATTATTTTTGAATTGCATGTTTTTAATGTTTATCGGACGGATAAAATTAAAATTCATGTTGATGATTGTTGGTGCCTGTATGCTCTTTGCTTTATTATTAGGAGTAGTTATTTATCAATTTCCGAACGCAATACCAAGGGGTGCAACATGGAAAGCACGTATTGAAAATTTCTCGAAAGGAGATTCAAAAAGTAATTATCAAAGCGAACAGGCAAAAATCGCCATTGCAACCGGTGGGGTTATTGGTAAAGGTCCTGGTAATAGTACACAACGTGCATTTTTACCTCAAGCTTCTTCCGATTTTATTTATGCAATTATTATTGAGGAGTACGGATTAGCATTAGGGTTTTTAATGTTATTCCTTTATATGATTTTTTTATTTCGCGGAATAAAAATTATGCGCGATACCGATAAAACATTCGGTGGGTTTTTAGCTGCTGGATTAACGTTTAGCTTGGTATTTCAGGCATTAATAAATATGGCAGTTGCAGTAAATTTATTTCCTGTAACTGGTCAGCCGTTACCTTTGGTTAGTATGGGCGGAACATCAATTTGGTTTACATGTATAGCCATCGGAATTATTTTAAGTGTTAGCCGCAGTGGCGAAGATAAAACAGAAGAGAATCTTGAGCCAGCTTAAAGTCATATTAAGTGGTGGCGGAACAGGCGGTCATATTTATCCTGCAGTTTCTATTGCTAACGAAATTAAATTCATTGTACCTGATGTTGAAATTTTATTTGTTGGCGCATTAGGAAAAATGGAAATGGAAAAAGTTCCTGCTTCAGGTTACAAAATAATTGGTTTACCAATAGCAGGCATTCAACGTAAGTTAACTTTATCCAATTTAAAATTTCCATTTCTTTTAATTAAAAGTATTTTAAAAGCACGTTCTATTGTAAAAGAGTTTAAACCAAATGTTGTGGTTGGAACAGGAGGGTATGCCAGCGGTCCGTTATTAAGAGCAGCAACCGCAATGGGAATTCCCGCTTTAATTCAAGAACAAAATTCTTATGCAGGTGTTACTAATAAATGGCTTTCTAAAAAAGCAAGTAAAATTTGTGTGGCTTATGAAGGCATGGAGCAATTCTTTCCTAAAGAAAAAATTATTTTAACCGGCAATCCTGTTCGACAGGATATTAAAGGTGTTGAAGAGAAAAGAAGTGAAGGACAAAAATTCTTTAATCTTAATCCAAACAAAAAAACATTATTAGTAGTTGGCGGAAGCTTAGGTGCAAAAGGAATTAACGAAGCGATGGGAGAAGGGCTGAAGCAACTAGCTGATAACAACATTCAATTAATCTGGCAAACTGGAAAACCTTATTTCGAAATGGCGAAACGACAAACATCATCTTTCTCAGATAAAAATATAAGCGCCGTTGATTTTATTTCAAGAATGGATTTAGCTTATGCTGTGGCCGATTGTGTTGTGTCAAGAGCAGGGGCAGGAGCAGTTTCGGAATTATGTATCGTAAAAAAACCGGCAATATTAGTCCCTTTATTAACGGCAGCGGAAGATCATCAAACAAAAAATGCAATGTCGCTCGTAAATAAACAAGCTGCTATTTTAGTACGAGACAATGAGGCCAAAGAAAAATTGATTAATGAAGCTATTTCATTAATGAAAGACGAGAAAAAACAAAACGAATTAAAAACAAACATTGGTGCTCTGGCACTTTTAAATTCAGCCAACATCATCGCCAAGGAAGTTTTGATACTAGCCAACTATAAACCATCAACTATAAACTAATTGAAAGTTCTCGACTATAAACTATATTATTTTCTTGGCGTTGGCGGCATTGGTATGAGTGCTCTCGCCCGTTATTTTAAACATTACGGCAAAATTGTTTTTGGTTACGATAAATCACCAAGTCTATTGATTGCTGAATTGGAAAGCGAAAAAATTGCTTGTCATTTTACTGAAGATGTTGAGTTTCTTCAAAAATTACTCTCTAAATACAAACCGGAGGAGGTTTTAGTAGTTTACACCCCGGCCGTTCCAAAAAATCATGCGGAATATGTGTATTTAACTTTGAATAATTACGTTATAAAAAAGCGGTCGGAGGTTTTAGGTGAAATCACCAAACAATTTAAAACTATTGCTATTGCCGGAACACATGGTAAAACCACTACAACAACATTAGTAACTCATCTATTAAGAACTGCGGGCATCAATTGTTTCGCATTTATGGGGGGGATTTCAAAAAATTACGGCACTAATTTGTTGTTAGGTGACCCAAACGACAAAGATGCTTACGTAGTTGTTGAGGCAGATGAGTACGACCGTTCCTTCTTAACTCTTTTTCCTCAAATAGCTGTTATTACAAGTGTTGACCCAGATCACTTAGATATTTACGGTAACAAGGAAGCGATGCATGAAAGCTATCTTTTGTTCTCGAAACAAGTGAAAGATGGAGGTGTACTGATTGTTAAAAAAAATGTTGATAACGAATTGAAGCTCACCGATAAGAGGCTCATCTACTCACTAAATTTAAATACGGGATATTGTGCTGAATCGGTGAAGGTGGAAGGTGGAGAATTTCATTACGATATTAAAAGTGAGGTAGAGGCTGTAACTGGCGTCACCATTGGACTTCCGGGCTTGCATAATGTTGAAAATTCAATTGCTGCAGTAGCGGTTGTTCAACAGTTAGGTGTGAAAGCTGATAAAATAAAAGAAGCATTACGTTCTTTTCAAGGTGTTAAACGCAGATTTGATTACAGAGTAAAATCGCAAAAAGTAATTTATGTTGATGATTATGCTCATCATCCTGAAGAATTGAAAGCGGCTATCGGTGCAGCAAAACAATTGTATCCCGATAAAAAAATTACTGGTGTGTTTCAACCACATTTGTTTTCAAGAACCCGCGATTTTGCAGATGGGTTTGCCGAAAGTTTGGATTTGTTGGATGAGTGTATTCTTCTCGACATTTACCCAGCACGCGAATTACCGATTGAAGGAGTAACATCGCAAATGTTGCTTGACAAAATGAAATCGAAACAAAAGCATTTGGTAAAAAAAGAAAACCTACTTGCGTTTTTAAAAGATAAACCTCTCGAAGTGTTGTTAACGATGGGAGCAGGAGATATAGATAAGTTTGTGCAACCGATTGAAGAGTTACTGACGAAAAGATGAACATTAAAATAAATTATAAAAAAATATTTACAACAGTTCTTTGGATTATTGCATTATCGGGCTTAATGGCCTCGTTAGCATTTGTAGGCAAGAAAGAAAAACAAGTTAAAGCTGAGAATATTGACATCACAGTTAATGCTACCGGCGAAAACCAGTTTGTCGATGAAGATGATGTTAAGCAGTTTTTTACTGACCGTCAGGATATATTGCTTAACGCAGAGGTAAAAAATATTGATATCAACGCATTGGAGAAAGCATTGAATTCACATCCCGCCATTGAAAATGCGGATTTAAGTGTGGATGTTAACGGCGACATAAAAATTAATGTCACACAACGCACACCACTTGTTAGAGTGTTAACAATGGGTGGAGAAAGTTATTACATCGACACGCAAAGTAAATTGATGCCATTGAGTGATAAATACACGGCAAGAGTTTTAGTAGTGAATGGATATGTTCACGAACCTTATTCGAGACGCTACATGTTTTCAGTAAACGAAATTGCTAAAAATGAAATTTTTAAAGAAGTAAGCATGCTGGATGATATTTATGAAATGGCCCAATACATTACAAAAGATACTTTGCTAAATGATTTAATTCATCAATTAAGTGTTAATGAAGATAAAGAATTTGAAATGTATCCTTCAATAGGAAATCATAAAATCATATTTGGAGATGCAACCGATATTGCAGAGAAATTTGAAAAGTTAAAAGTATTTTACAAGGAAGGTTTAAGTAAAACTGATAATTGGAATAAATACTCAAGCATAAATTTAAAATATAAAAACCAGGTGGTTTGCACCAAAAAGTAAAACGTATGGAAAAGAACCTTAGTTCAAATAATCAAAATTTAGAATCTGATTTAGTGGTTGGATTGGATATTGGCACAACCAAAATAGCCGCGATTGTTGGCAGAAAAAATAAATTTGGAAAAATTGAAATTCTTGGCATCGGAAAAGCTGAATCGCTTGGCGTTAACCGTGGCGTTGTTGTAAATATTGAACAAACAGTAGCATCTATTAAGGCTGCTGTTGCTATGGCATCTGATAATGCAAAAGTGGATATTGATGGCATGATAATTCAAGGTGTTGATATCGGCGAAGTAATTGTTGGTATTGCAGGTCAACACATAAAAAGCGTTCAGCACCGTGGCATGATTACACGTCAATCGTTAGATGATGAAGTTAATCAGAAAGATGTTGATACGTTGATTGATAACATGCACCGCTTAGTAATGAGCCCGGGCGAGGAAATTATTCATGTTATACCACAAGAATATATTATTGATAGCGAAATCGGAATTAAAAACCCAATTGGTCATGCCGGTATTCGTTTAGAAGGAAATTTCCATATTATAACCGGACAAGTATCAGCCGTTAAAAATATTTTTAAATGTGTGGATAGGGCTGGATTGAAAACTGTTGATTTGCATTTGGAGCCGTTAGCAAGTGCTGATGCTGTTTTAAGTGATGAAGAAAAAGAAGCAGGTGTTGTATTGGTAGATATTGGTGGTGGTACTACTGATGTTGCTATTTTTTATGATGGTATCATTCGTCATACTGCAGTCATTCCATTTGGTGGTAATATTATTACTGAAGACATTAAAGAAGGATGTAGTATTATTAAAACACAAGCTGAGCAATTAAAAGTAAGATTTGGTTCTGCTTTAGCTCAAGAAAATCAGGAGAACGAAATTATTTCAATACCTGGTTTACGTGGTCGTCCGCATAAAGAAATTTCTGTAAAATTCTTGGCGCAAATTATTCAGGCGCGTATGGAAGAAATTTTGGAATTCGTTTTATTTGAAATTAAAAATTCAGGCTTCGAACGAAAATTATCAGCAGGCATTGTAATTACAGGCGGAGGCTCTATGCTAAAGCATTTACCACAATTAGTTATGCTTACTACTGGAATGGATTGTCGTATCGGTACCCCAAACGAACATTTAGCTGCTTGTGATGAAGATTTGAAAAATCCATTATATGCTACAGGTATTGGTTTAGTAATGAAAGGTATTGAGCAGTATGAAAGAGAAGCTAGAAGAGTGGGAGTAAATACTGTAAAAGTTGCTGAAACTCCTATTGAAGAACAATTAAAAGAAGAGAAAAAAGTTACAGATCACTCCAGTAAAAAAGCAGGCACATTTTTTGATACATTAATTACCCGTGCTAAAGATTGGATGAGCGATGATATAGAATAGTTTATAGTTGATAGTCTATGGTTGATAGCAAACCACTATAGACTATAAACCATCAACTTTTTTAAACAATAAATTAATAACTAATAAATATACCAACATGATGCAATTTGAATTACCACAGGACGAAAGCTCAATCATTAAAGTGATTGGCGTTGGCGGCGGCGGAAGCAATGCCGTAAACCATATGTACCGCTTAGGTATTAAGGGTGTAGATTTCATAGTATGTAACACGGATAAACAGGCTTTAGAAAAAAGCCCTGTGCCAAATAAAATACAATTAGGTGGTACTCTCACTAAAGGTTTAGGTGCAGGCTCCATTCCTGATGTTGGTCGTGAGGCCGCATTAGAATCAGTAGAAGATGTGCGTAAATATCTTGAAGATAATACGCAGATGGTATTTATCACTGCTGGTTTAGGTGGTGGTACGGGTACAGGTGCTGCTCCTGTTATTGCATCGGTTGCACGTGAATTGGGTATTTTAACTGTTGGTATAGTTACAATTCCATTTGCATTCGAAGGTAAAAAACGTCGTCAGCAAGCTGAGGCCGGCTTAGAAGAAATGAAAAAGTATGTAGATACTTTATTAGTTATTGGGAATGATAAATTGCGCGAAATATATGGCAACTTAAAAATGAGCGATGCTTTTGCTCATGCCGATGATGTATTAACTGGTGCTGCAAAAAGTATTGCTGAAATTATCAGTTTACACATGCATGTTAACGTTGACTTTAACGACGTGAAAACAGTAATGAAAGACAGTGGCGTTGCCATTATGGGTTCTGCTGTTGCAAGTGGTGAGAGAAGATCAATACGTGCTGTTGAAGAAGCTTTAAATTCTCCTCTATTAAATGATAACGATATTCGTGGTGCTCGTCATGTATTATTAAATATCATGAGTGGAAGTGATGATATTGATATGGATGAATTCGGAGAAATTACGGATTACATTCAGGAAGCTGCTGGCGGTACTGCAGAATTAATTACAGGTTACGGTACTGACCCTTCATTAGGAGATAGCGTTTCGGTAACTATTATTGCAACAGGATTTAAAACCGCACAGATTTCTGGTTACGAACCACCAATCATTAAGGAACGTAAAATTGTTAATCTTGATCAGAAAGAAACAAAGGTTGAAGAAACTACTCAAACAAATATCATTGACGAAATTAAAGTTAACGAACCATTTGTTTTTGTAAAAGAAGAAAAAACTGAAACACCTATTGTAAATGTAATTCCTGAAGTAACTGAAACAATGGAAGAAATTACTTACACAGTGAATACAACTGAAACTGTGTCTGAAGTAAAAAATGATGAGATTGTTTCTGAAACTACCAATACAACTGAATTTACTTTTCATACAATTTCTAATGTAAACGAAGAGATTAAAAACGAAGAAACAGTTTCTCGTGAAGAGCAGATTAAATTAGCTCAGGAACGTATTCGTAAACTGAAAGAGATTACTTTAAAAATGAAGAGCCCTGACGGTTTAGCAATGTTGGAAAAAGAAACTGCTTTCGCACGTAAGAACATCCAATTGGAGAATAAAACACCATCAACTGATTCGGAAGTATCCCGCTTTACTTTATCTGAATCAGAAGATAAAAAGATTGAGATTCGCCCGAACAACTCTTTCTTACACGATAATGTAGACTAAGAAGAATTAGAACAATAAAAAAGCCTCAAAGAAATTTGGGGCTTTTTTGTTTTAAGGCTTTCAGAAAAAGCGGAACCGCCTGTTTATTAGGAATCGAACCAGGGATTCTAGTTGGGAATCGAACCATGATTTTCCATAATCAGATGTAACAATTTCTTCTGCCTTTTCTGAAAGATAATCTCCGATGTATCGGAGGTAATGTAGTGCAAAGACATTCCCCCGTCATCGTCTTCGACGGACGTCCCCTTTCAAAAAGGGGAATATTTTTCGTTAGTAAGTACAAAAATATTCTACACATAACCGTAATTATTCCCCCTTCGAAGGGGGAGGTCCTCCGCAGGAGCTGACCAGGGGATGTCGTGGAGAATGCCGATTTTTACCGTAAATTAGCTTAAAATTTAAAAACATGACATTCGAAGAACAAATAAATGGCGACATAAAAACCGCCATGCTCGCAAAGGATAGCAAAAAACTGGAAGTTTTAAGAGCTATTAAAAACGTAGTTATTATTTTAAAAACATCACCTGAAGGAATTTCGGATGATGCGATTATGAAATCAATTGCTAAAGAAGTAAAGAAAAGAAAAGAATCAGCAGAGATATTCACGCAACAAAACCGTGCTGATTTAGCTGAGGTTGAAATATTCCAGGCAGGAATTATGGAAACCTATTTGCCGCAACAAATGGGTGAGGTTGAAATAAAAGCTGAATTACAAAAAATTATTGCGCAAGTAGGCGCAACTTCAGCAGCAGATTTAGGGAAAGTAATGGGAGCTGCCTCAAAAGCATTTGCTGGTAAAGCCGATAATAAAATTGTTTCTCAGTTAGTTAAGGATCTATTAGCCTCCTAAACTAAATTTAGGAAACTCATAAAACCAATCACTTCTAAACCAGATAAACCTTGTGTTTATAATGTTAGTCTTGCTAACAAATTTTAGTTATTTTTATTAAAATTTAAAGCTATGACAGTCAACATTAAAAAAACACTGTTCTCGATATTATTATTTTTAATAATATCACCTTTCTTCTCACAAGTATCAATCAACTTATGTACAGGAACCACAACTACAAACGCCACCAGTGGTAGCGTTTATGATAGCGGTGGCCCTTCGGGCAATTATCTCAATAGCGAGAATTGCCAACTCCTAATCAATCCGGGTTGTGCTGCTACAATTTCGATTAGTTTTAGTTCATTTAACACCGAAAGCTGCTGCGATTTTTTGCGGATTTATAATGGTCCCACTACAGCTTCTCCTTTGCTTGGTAATTTTGCTGGATCAACTTTACCGGGCACGATAGTTGCCAATGCAGGACAAATGTTATTATTTTGGAGTACCGACGGAAGTGTGGTCTCGTCAGGTTTTGCCGCTACATGGACAGCTGCTACAGCAGGCACTCTCGCTCCGGTTGCTAATTTTTCTATGTCAACCACAAATCCGATGTTGAACACAAACATGGCCTTTACCGATCAAACAACAAATCTTCCTAATTCCTGGTTCTGGCAGTTCGGTGATGGTAACACTTCTACTTCTCAAAATCCGGTTCATTCCTATTTATCATCAGGTTTAAAAACAGTTACACTAAGCGCTAGTAATTGCAGTACTACAAGTATCGTTACTAAAACTTTATTGGTTCAGTCTGCGCCAAATATGGTGGTAAGTCCAACAACAGTTTCCTTAACTTCTAATTCCTGTGCTGATTCTATTGCTGCATCCATTACAATTTCAAATACAGGCTCCGGTGGACTTACTTACAATGCAACTTTTGGAGCTGACAGTATTAAAGTATTAGTTTGTACTTACGGTGTGGACATGACGGCTACTGGCGAGTATATAAAGACTTTAAATGCCATAAGCACTTACTTTAATAAATATTCAGTTACACAATATAGTGGTAATACTGCCAGCGGTTTACAAACAGCGATGACAGGTAAGCACGTTGTGCTCTTCCCACGACAAATTTCATTAACCGATACGCATTACAGTACATACAGTACGGCACTGAATACCTTTGTTACAAACGGAGGAAGTGTAATATTTTGTGGATCGAGTAATTTTGTAGGTTACTTAAGGCCATTCAATACCGGTCTTTTCACTGGAAGTTATGGAGGGTCTTCATCCACTTTCTCAATCAACAATATATTGCCAAACGATTCTTTGATGTATGGACTTGGCGCAAGCTCTTTCACTGCTCCGGCGAATACAAATTACCTTAATGTAACTAGTTCAGGTAAGGTTACAACAGCAAATGTAGGAACATGGGATGTCGTGTTTTACAGAAATATTGGAACCGGTAAAGCTATCTTTATAGGTTCTGAATTTACAAGTCCTAGCGCCGCTTTTTCTTACATCATCGCGCGCGCAGTTCGTAATTCGGTAACGGGTAATCTTGTATCCAGTACTGCAAATCCGAACACTGGAACATTAACCACTTCGCAAACGCAAACAGTTAACCTAATGATAAAACCCGGTGCTAATTTAGCGGCCGGTACTTATACATATAATCTTGTTATTACCAATAACGGATCAACACCTAGTTATACTGTTCCGTGCCTTTTAACAGTGGGAAGTAATCCGTGCTCTGATTTTTCGTTCATCAATCCGAATGTATGTACAGGCGTAGTGTCTTTTTCTAATAACATTGCTAATCCTGTTACTTCTTATTCGTGGAATTTCGGTAATTCAACATCTTCAACACTTGCCAATCCAACTTGTATCTATACCTCTCCAGGAACATATTCGGTAACACTAACGGTGTGCAGTGGTACCTTCTGTTCTTCTCGTACCAAGACCCTGACCATTGTAAACGTTGGCGGGCCTGTATCTGCATCATGTACTCCTGTTACAACTTACACCAGTAATCAATACGGTATAATCAACGTAACCCTCAACACCATAAATAAAACCTCTGGTTATTCTAGTGAAGGAAATTTAGATTTCTCATGTACTAATCAAACTACACTTAGTGTTGGTACTAATTACACCATTAACATTACTACTAATTATTTGTATAATGAGAATGTTTACGTGTGGATCGATTATAACAACGATGGCATCTTACAATCAAGCGAGCAGGTGATGAGTTCGGTAAATAAATTAACAACACACACATTAGTGTACACGCCTCCGACTTCCGGCGTTGTATTGAATACGCCATTAAGAATGCGGGTGATTGATGATTATTATGCCGTGACCGGCGGGGCCTGCCAGACACTTTATTACGGGCAGTCGGAAGATTACACAGTGCGATTCCAACCTAATACTATTCCTCCAAATGCTAACTTTAGTTTCACCAGTAATTCTTGTTCTGGTATAGCTAACTTTAGTGATCTTTCCACTAACAATCCAACCAGCTGGTTGTGGAATTTTGGAGATAGTAATGCATCAGGAAGTCAGAATCCGTCACATACCTACACGACTTCCGGAACATTTACTGTTACTTTGATTGCAAGTAATGCATATGGCAGCAGTTTCTATACTCAAACAATTACTGTCAATCCATTGGTGTTTAATATTGGTTACAGCGGATCAGCAAACGTTGGATCGAATCTTACCTTTACCACCAGTTTATCAGGTGGATCAAGTTATGTTTGGAACTTTGGTGATGGCGCTTTCGCAGGCTCCCAAACTTCAACACACACATACACCGCGAGCGGAACTTACACGGTTCAACTTAACATTTTATCCGGTTCATGTTCCAATACACAAACTATGGTGATTACTGTTGCTGGTCCTTTAGGAATTAACTCTATCCTTAATGAAAGTTCACAATTCGCGGTATTCCCCAATCCATTTAGTGAGAACGTTAATATTAAATTGAACCTTAAGTCGGATTCTAAAATCAGTATCAAAGTGATTAACCCGATTGGAGAAGTTGTAGAAAATATACTGAATGACGAACAAGTCACTTCCGGTGAGCACCTTTATAGAACGGGTAATTTAGCAGAGGGTCTTTACTTTGTATTCTTAACTATGGACAACAAGACCTATAGTTATAAAATAACATCCATGAAGCAATAATTTTACTGAACGGTCCCAATGGGACCGTTCTTATTTATATTTCGTAAGTTTGATGAGTTAAAAAGCTACATGCTTCATGAGAACTTATCAAGTCTTTTTTTTGGTGTTTATTTTTCATTGCTTGTCTTTTTCGTCGCAGGTCAGGGATGAAGATTATGTTTTGGAAAAACCTCGTGATTACAGTAAGTTTCCTGCTTTGAATGCAAATTACATTGAGATATTAGGCAACAGCGGTTTTTTATTTTCGCTTAACCTCGATAGAATTTTTGTGTATAAACCAAAACTTAAAATTTCAGGTGCCGCTGGTATAGCGGTTATGCCAAGCGGTCCGCACCTCGAACAATCATATTGTATTGCTAATAATTATATTTTATTTGACGGTGATCACCATTTGGAAATTGGCCCTGGACTAACGCTTTGGAGAAAATACAATCCTGTGTGTAGTGATTCATCAATGTATCCAGCTTATAAATGGGAGAGTGTTTGGTTCGGGATGTTTCGTTTAGGTTACCGCTATCAAAAAAATGAAGAAGGCTTTTTTTTCAAAGCGGGCTTAACACCTTTTCCCTATAGAAAATACGCTTGTAAAAGTGAATTTTTTCCAGAGCACTGGAATTATTTGTTTGGTATTGCAATTGGCGTTACTTATTAAAAGCTTCTCGAAATTAATAAAATCAAGACAGTAATTTTTGACGTAGCATAAATTCTAATTGTTCGTTTGCTGTACTCAATTTTTCTATTAATTCTTTATTTTCCTCTCTTAAATTATAAACTTCCATCGCATTTTCAATGGCCATTTTCAATTCCAAATCATTAAAAGGTTTGTTGATATACCTAAAAACCTGTCCCTTATTTATAGAATCTATTACCACTT
>JAYTSW010000479.1:0-12240 GCA_043745425.1 Sphingobacteriaceae bacterium
TAAATTCTAGATTTACACCTCTTGGAATATCCTTTTACTCAATGCAAAACATGAGCTACTTATTTCAAGTAAAGAATAAAATTATAAAAACCGAAAAAAATCTATTCAGATATGCTGCTTTCATATCCTTTTTTCCTCAATTACTGGTGGGTCCAATAGAAAAAGCAAATTCATTATTAACTCAATTTAGAAAAGGTCCAGAAATATCTGATGAAAAAATAACATATGGTTTCAGGTTAATCTTATGGGGTTTATTTAAGAAAATTGTCATATCCAATAATATTCTGATTTTCTCAAATGATTTTTATAATCATTATCAGGATACAGGATGTCTCAGCACACTAGGTATTGTAGTAATGTATTTTTTTCAGTTATATTGTGATTTAAGTGGTTATACAGATATTGCCAGAGGATCTGCGTCTATTTTGGGTTATTCCTTGTCAAGGAATTTTAATTTTCCGTTCTTAATTAGTTCAGTTGGTGAATTCTGGAGAAAGTGGCATATAACTTTATCTGACTGGTTTAATGATTATGTATATAAACCTGCATATCTATGGATTTCTAAACTAAAATTTCAAAAAAGATTACCTGATACAATTAAATATAAAATTTCGTACATCATTGCTATAAGTACCACTTTCATTTTGCTGGGAATGTGGCATAATTTTACCCTGAATTTTTTAATTGTGGGTATATTACAGTCCTTATTCCTATCTTTGGAATTAGTATTTTCATTTAAATTATGTAAAAAGAGGGAGTTAAAAATTTTAAATAATATTTACCCTTTGGTTGCTCTAATTATTACTATGATTTTCTTTTTTAGTAAAGATATTCATCAATCCTTTTGCATGATATTTAATATAGTATCCCTGAAGCATGAGCATTATAATCTCTTTAATTTATCTATTTTCAAAATTATTCTTTTTATTACCTTTACTTTACTGGTTGAATATCCACCAAATAAATTAAAACTATACTCAATTTTAAATAACGTTTCAATTTATATTAGATGGTCATTATATTTTATCATAATTTTGACAATATTATACTTTGGGAATTTTATACCAAGAGACACTTTTATTTACAGTAAATTTTAAAAAAACATTATGGAAATAACTAAGGATATAATTTGTGAGAATATTATAAATATTATTGAATCAATTTTTTTTCCGGTCTCTGATAATTTGAATTCCCCATTAATCAGTTCAGGGCTACTTGATTCTCTAAAAATTATGATATTAGTTTCTAAAATAGAAGAATATTATAATATTACTTTTGAGGCGCATGAAATAGACCGTGATTATATGGATACCATAGAACAAATAGTTACTCTTGTTTATTCAAAACTAAATGATGAAGAAGATTAGTGATGTACTATTCAGGAAGTCTGAAAGTAATTCGAATATAGCGTTAATTGACAATGTCAACAAATCATCTATTACTTATTATGAATTACAAGATTCTATTAATTCCTTAGCTCAGTTTATTAAGCCCTACCTTAATGATCGGGAATTAATTCTGGTGATATCTGATAAATCAATTGAAACTATTATACTATACTTTTCAATTTTAAAGTGCAATGCTTGTTATACCCCATTGAACATCGAAAATCCCGATTATAGGATTCAAAATATCGTTAAAGAAGCAAATGCGGCAAAAATTATTATCCAGAAGGATCGGTTTGACAAATTTGAGCATTCAAATGAATATGAAATTATGAATCATTCTATTTTAGGTGATTTTCTGTTAATTCAAAAGATACATTTATATAAGCCGAAAGTATTAAGCGCTAATATTGCATTAATTTTGTTTACCTCAGGATCAACAGGGGTACCTAAAGGGATTATGTTATCTCATCAAAATATTATAGAATTCATTTTATGGTCATCTAATGAAATTAAACAATCCATTTATAGAACATTATCTATTGCATCGTTTCAATTCGATTTATCGATATTTGATATTTTTGTCACCTTCAATCTACGCGGAACATTAATATTAAATGAAAATAAAAAAATCCTAATTCCTTTTGAACTCTGTAAAACAATATTAAATGCAAGAATAAATGTATTATATATGACACCAAGTACATTGCGCTTATTAAATAAATACTCAAACTTTAAAAATATTCAATTTCCTGATTTAAAATATTTGTTATTGGCCGGGGAGCAATTATTTTATTCTGATGTTTATTCTGTTTCTCAAACGAATAAAAATTTGCAAATTTATAATTTATATGGGCCATCTGAAACAAATGTTTGTTGTTCTTATCAAATTAAATATCATCAGGACAAGGAAATTCCAGTTCCTATTGGAAATGTTATAGGTAATTTTAAATATTCAATTCTCGATGAAAACAGAAAAAAGAACGATAAAGAAGGACTATTATATATTACAGGACCTGGCTTGTTTAATGATTACATAAGTTATAAGAATGATTTCTATATTCACAATGGAATAAAATATTATAACACGGGTGACATAGTTAGCATTAATAACAATGAACTGACCTTTAAAGGCAGAAAAGACAACTTGACAAAGAAAAATGGATACAGGATTGAACTAGGTGAAATAGAAAATTCTATTTATAAAATGACTGAAATTGAATCCTGTGTTGTTCTGGCAAAATTAATTAACACTGAAACATTAATTATTGCGTTTTTAGTTTTGAAAAATGATCATTTTGATGAGTTTGATTTTAGAGTCAGGCTCACAAAATATTTGCCAAAATATATGCTACCAGATAAATTTTATTATTTAGATAAATTACCTTTGAATGACAATTATAAAGTAGATTATGGATTTCTAAGACAATTATGTGAAAATGAATTTGAAAAATGAATTTGATAATTTAGATTATCTATTCCATTTAAATGGAATAGATAATCTTGCACCATTAATTTTTAAAGATTTAATGCCGCTATTTGTAAATAACCTTGAAAACATATTTGAACATGATTATTCGCTCTTTGAAAAACTTGGTTATAAATTCGGTACATTAAGTTATCCGTTTAGTTTTAGTGCGTCATTTTTAAGTTGTGTACTACCTATCTTAAAATATGTTGAAAATATTGATGTTGTATTATTAAATCAAATAAAATCAGGTGAAATTATTATTGCTAATTGTGCCACAGAACCATCGTCAGGGTCAGATGTATTTAGTATGAAAACCACTATAAAAAGAGAAAACAAAGAGTATATAATCAACGGAACAAAATCCTTTATCACTAATACTGATATTGCCAATTATGCACTTGTCTATGGAAAAAATACAGCAACTAACCATATTGATTTATTTTTAACAAAATTAGATTCAAATGGGATAAAAATTAATTCTTCATATAACAAGTCTGGTTTAAAAAATTCATCATTAGGCAGCATCTCATTTGAAAATGTATTTATTTCCGAATCCTTTAGAGTATCTGGAAAAACCTCTGGAAAAACTATTTTTCTAGAAAGTATGATATGGGAAAGGTTAGGTGTATCTGCCGTACATATCGGAATAATCGATAAAATCCTACGACTTTGTAAATCTATTTTAGAAAAAAATAAAAAAACGAATCAAAATACATGGCATGAAATTGCATATTGCTGGGCAAAACTGGAATCGATAAGGGCATTGTTACACACTTCTAGATATAATAAGAATACAAAAATATTGTCAACGACATCCTCTATGTGCAAGCTTTTAAGTAGCCAGCTTTTTGTAGAAACGGCGAATTCTGTCCCAAATTGGTTGGGGTTTGAAGAAATATCGGATTCTGTATTAACAGAATTTATTTTAGATGCACCAGTCACTTCTATATATTCTGGCACAAATGAAATACAAAAAGAAATTATTGCCAGTAACTTTAAAATTGATTGAGACTGTATGAATATTATTAAGAAAGCATTTCTTTTCAGTTTTATACTGTTTATTTTAAACAGTTTGTTTCTGATATATTTGAATAATAGAATTCTACATTCTAAAAATTCAAAGATATCTTGGATAATGAATATTCAAAATGATACAATAGCCAATTTATTTGTAGGCGCATCAAAAGTCATGCATGGCATAAATCCAGAAATTATAGATTCAAAAGATAATAAAATTAAATCTATTAACTGTGGATATAATGGATTCTCATATGTTGACCAATACATAATTATAAACCATCTTATTAATAATAATTATGTAAAAAATATTTTTATAGAAGTAGATCCAATTACATTTCTTTCGTTTAATTTTTCTAAATACAATTGTTATGTTAATTCTTATTTGCCATTCCTAAAAGAAACTGATTTGCAAACCATTCTTGAACAAAAAAGAATATTCTATTATTGGAATTACGTTCCCTTCTATCGGTATCTGGATTTCAAGAGTGAAATAGATAGTTATTTAAGTTCAATAGTAATTGATTATAAATCTAACAATGGATATCTTAAAGAAAAAGAAAACACATATCATTCAGGCCATATTTTATATGAGATGGAAAAGATGGTAAAGGATGGTGAATTACTCAAAGAAAAAGGAATATATAGAACAAAAATTTCACAAAAGCAGCTTTTTTTTTTAAATAAAATAGTAGATATTTGTATAAAAAATCATGCAACATTATTTTTTATATCAATGCCGGTTCATCCGAATTTCAATAAAATATCCTCTAAAATAAATGGATATAATGAAAGTAAAGAAATTAGTAAACAAATAGCAATAAAACATAAATTACCTATTATAGACAATAGTTTTCTATACAATGACAGTGATTATTTTATGGATGACTTACATTTGAATGAGAACGGTGCTAAAAAATATAGTCAATATTTAAACGGGTTTATTAATAATTTAAACAAAAATTGATACTGTACTTATCAGTTCTCACACACTTACACAAATATAAAAATATTGCAGAAAGATACCAACGTATTAATATTCCCACCCAGCCAATAATTATGATCAAACATACGTGAGATAATCATGAATTGAATTAACTTTACTTTTAAAAGGTTTATAAAAATAATGCAACCCGAATATTTATGGAATTAAAAATAAACATAAAAAATCTGGTTTTAAAATATCCTAAAATAAGTGTATTATTATATATATATATAAATAATATATGGTCTAAAAAAGCTCTGTTTCTCAATTACAATTACCCAATAAAAATGGGGCGGCAAATATACCCTATAGAAATGTTTTAGATTATAATAAAAACAGAATACTTGGACCAAAAAAAAGAATTTGTTATGCTCCTTTTAATAATATTCACTTTAAAATAAACGGAGAAAGTTGCATCGTGTAGTTTTAATAAAGATCACTCGATTGGAAATATTCACAAAAACACAATTCATAATATCTGGTTTGGGAAAGAGTCTAGTGAGTTACGTAGACTTTTAAGTAACTATAATTTTCAAAAATGTGCGAGTTGTAAGTTTGCTTTACTCTCAGAGGATTATCGATCTTTTCCGTCAACAAAATATGACTACTATTCATCTGACGACTCTATCTATCCAACTCAGATGTCATTTGAATTATGTAATTTAGAATGCATCATGTGTAACGAAGAATTATCATCTGCAATTGCTAAAAAAAAGGCGTAAAAACATCTCCTGTATCCTATCCATCTTATTTTAAAGAACAGTTAAGAGAATTTATTCCACACCTTTCAATAATAGCCGCTTTTATAGGCGGTGAACCTTTATTGATTAAAAAATATTATAAAATATGGGAAGAAATTATTTTATTAAACCCAGCCTGTAATATACATTTACAAATGAATGCCACTATTTTGCCTCAAAAATTTCTCGATTTGGTTCAGAATGGCAAATTTGAAATCGGAATCTCAATTGATGGTAGTAAAAAAAACCGTTGAAAAAATAAAGGAAGAATGCTATTTTCAAAGACCTAGAAAATATTATCAAAAAATTAAATGAAATAAAAGAAAAAGGTATTCTATACTTACACTTCAATTTCTGCCCCATTATCGAAAACTGGGAAGAGATTCCTAAAATTGTTGAATACGCAAATAAATTCAATGTCTCTTTAAAAATATTGAATGTTGAAGAACCAAGAAATTTATCATTACGATTTCAACCTTCAAAAAAGATACAGGAAATATTAAATTATCTGTCTGAAATTTATTCGACGAATAAAAAATCATATAAGGTAGGTTCAATTTTCTAACGCAACAGTAAAGTTACGTTCAAAAAAAATTGACTTGGAAAAAAACAAGATATATATACTAAATCAATTTAGATATTTTATTTCTGAAATTGAAAATGAGGTTGATAACAAATTATCCTTTGACAAGGCAATTATTGCTGTAAGAAAAGTAATAGATGACTTTTATTTACTATCTTTAAAAGTATGCGAATGACACTATTAATATGAAAAATGACTTAGTGCATATTTATAGAGAATTAGATAAAGTTGGTTATCTGAAATTATCATTATTCAGTTCAAAGGAAATTAATGAGATAATACAAACAATCAGCATCATAACAAATGAACTTAAATTATCTCATAATAAATACCATGTTACCATCTTCTCAGATGATTTATTATACAAAGAAAAAGTTCGGGATATATTAACCCGTTTTGTATCAAAAAAACTGGTTGAATTATTTCCGGATTATCAAATTATTACAACAAATTTAATTATAAAATCACCACAATCAGGAGAGGTGCCTTTACATCAAAACTGGACTTTTGTTAATGAAGAAGAACACCGTTCCTACACCATTTGGATTCCATTAATAGATACAAATGAACTTAATGGAACACTTGAATTTATTACTGGCTCACACAATATCTTTTGCGATGTTAAGAGAGGTCATAATACACCATATTTTTTCATAAAAGAGAACGAGCGTTTAAAAAAATATTTAACTCCAATCTACGCTACGGCTGGAGAAGTATTAATATTAGACGATGCAATTTTGCATTACTCTAAACAAAATAACACGAATGAAAATAGGATTGCAATACAGGCAACCATAGTTCCTAAGCATGCTGACTTATTTCATTATCATTATAAAAAAACCTTTTTTAAAGATAAAATATATAAATTAATTGTTACACCTGCTTTTTATAAAAATTTAGATATAAAAATTGAAAACAGCACCACAGTATCATCATACAAGAAAAGAATAATTAGTGATATTGAATGGTTAAGAATTAAAGAAATATTTAACAACTAAAATTGTTAGAATGAAGAGTAGAGAGATATTTAAATGTCAAATATTGGACAAAGAATTTAAAGACAATGGATATGTAATAGTTAATTTATTGGATGAATTAACAGCTAAAAGACTATATCAGGAAGTTGTAAATTATGACTCAGGAGTTCAATCCCATTTTTATACATCTCTTTGGAGTAAAAATGAAGAATACAGAAAAAAAGTTGATGGCTTAATACAAGAACAAATTGGTAAAAGAATTAGTTCTTATTTTAACAACTACAATCCCCTCTTTGGAGACTTGCTCATAAAGAAACCTTCATTACTGAAAGATTTTCCTATTCATCAAGACTGGACTTTTGTGGATGAAGAAATATACACTTCTATTTATATCTGGTGTGCCTTACAGGATGTCAATTATTTAAATGGCAACTTACAAATAGTAGAAAAAAGTCATCAATATTTAGATAAAATAAGAGGGGCAAATATCCAGGTAAGCTATGAGTCCATTAAAACTAAAATACAGAAGAAGTATTTAAAGAATATCCCATTAAAAGCAGGCCACGCTATTATATTCAATCAAGCTTTATTACATGCTTCACCACCAAACAGAAGTTTTAAGACAAGAATAGCTCTAGGATTATTAATGGTACCCAATGAAGCTACTATCTATCATTATTACTTTAACAAAAATAAAAACAAGATACAACGTATTATTGCAGATAAAGATTTTTTTATGAGATATGGCGAATTGGTTGATTTTCAGAATGCGCTAAAAGAAAACAATTTTATATTGAATGATTCCCATAAAAAAGAGAATATTTTTGTTGAATTTAAATCAATGACCATGAATGATTTTACTGCGAAAAAGAATTCAACAAAATAATGTCAACAAATTACATACAAATATTTAGACAATCAGAATGGCAAACTAAGTTTGAAAAAGATGGATTTATTATTCTTGACGGTGTGAGTAGTGCGCAATTAAAAATATTAAAGTCAGTTAGTGACGAATTAATTAATAACATTAAAGATTCTATTCCAAACCGATATTTTCCAATCGGTCAATTAAGCGATTTTAATATAAGAAGAAAATCGACAATGATAATAGAACAATATCTTTTACCTATTTTACAACAACATTTTTTAAATAAGAACATAATAGTCTATTCAGGAACTCATTTAATAAAGCCTAGAGGGAAAAATAGTTTTCTATCTACACACCAAGATAGTACGTTAGTAGATGAAACAAAAAATAATGCAATACTCGCATGGTGCCCACTGCAGGATGTGAATATATTAAATGGAAAACTTTCTGTTTTAAAAGGGAGCCATAAATTTGGAAATCATCACAGATCAACAACAATACCATGGGTGTTTGATCCTTACAAAAAAATGATTTATGAAAAATCTATACCTCTAAAAATAAAGGCAGGTCAAATTTGCTACTTCCATGCTTCCTTAATTCATCATAGCGGATATAATTTTATTCAACCTTACAGGATAGCATTGAGTTCGTTTATAACAGACAAAAATGCAAAATTAATTAATTGTTTTAAAGACAATAAAACTCCTTTAAATAAAATAGAAATTTATGAAACGGATATGGATTTTTTTCATAATAATGATTTTAACATAAAACCATCTGAAAAATATAAATTGCTTTCTATAGCAGAGCAAAGTTTACACGATTTAGACAAAAAAAAGTTCGAATTATTACTAAAAATGTACTCAACAAATTAACAATGATACTTAACAAAGAATCTCAAAATAATTATAATCAAAATGGGTATTTTATAGTTAATAATGTTATTGATAAACATACATGCGAAAGTATGAATAATAAACTCTCAAAATTAGATTCTAAAATGAATACTAATTTTTTCACTTCAGGTTATAGCACCGATGTAAATTATAAATCTTTGGTGGATGAAATAATTAGCAACACTATAACTACATCTTATTACGAAAAACATATTGATGGCATGGAACTTTTTTATGCTAATTTTTTATCAAAATCCAAAGGAGAATATAGTGAATGTGTTATGCATACAGATTGGAGTATCATTGATGAAATAAAATATGAACCTCTTCATTTATGGATACCTCTCGTTGATGTATCCATTTCAAATGGAACACTTGCATTCGTAAAAGGAAGCCACAGATTAACATCTGTTTACAGAGGCTATAATACCAAACACTACTACGATGATTTTTATGATAGATTAAAAATAAACCATATAACTTATATGGAAGTAAAAGCAGGAACTGGAATCTTTTACCATCCTGGATTAATTCATTATTCGCCAACAAATGAAACCGATATCTCAAGAAATGCCGTTTTACTTTCTTTTATCCCAAAAGGTACTCAACCAATTTTATACTACAAACCAAAATGGTGTTGGAATAACAATATTAATGTCTATAAGTTAACCAGAGATTTTTATACAATTTGGGATAAGAAACAAAGGCCAAATACAACTTTTATTAAAAATGTGAAAGAACCGAGAAAAAAAATAGATTTTGATTCATTTATAAAATCGTTATAACAAATGCTATATTGTTTTAAAGAAAAAGAGATGGAAAGTAGCTTTTCTGAATATGGATTTGCAGTTAAAAATCATTTTTTAAGCAACGATGATATCCAGAAATTTACCGGGCTGTTAATGCAATATAATGATGTCATAAAAGATATAAAAGGTTTTTCAACATCAACAGATGTGCCAAATCAAGAATTTAGAATTGTAATGCGTGACAAAATAAATGAAATAATATCTATAGAAAAAATAAACACAACCATAGAGGGATATTCTAATTTTTATTCAAATTTGCTTATAAAAAAACCTTCCTTAAATAGTGAAATGTGTTTACATACAGACTGGAGTATTACTGATGAGAATTTATTTAGACCATTACAGATATGGATTCCTTTAGTTGATGTAAACACATTAAATGGAACCCTTGGAGTTATCCCGGCCAGCCAACAGTTTACAAATAAAAACAGAGGACTATATATAGGTGAACCCTATATAGATTATATTAACAATACTCAAAAAGAAAAATATCTTCATTATTTTAATTTGCAGGCTGGAACAGCTGTTTTTTATCATCCTGGCATAATTCACTATTCTCCATCTAACCTTTCAGAAGTAACCCGATTTGCTATTTTGGTCTCCTTATACCCTAATATAAAAAAACCATTATTGTATTATAATAATAAATTATTGGGATTCAATAATATAGAAGTATATGAATTAACAAACAATTTTTTCACAAATTGGAACAAAAAATCAAAACCTGCAGAGTTGAAAAAAATTGGAAAAAGAAAAAAAGAAAAAAACCTATTAGAACTTAAAGACGTAATTAATTTTTTGAATAATCATAGCTATACAGAAAACAATTGAATTTATGTCATTTAATAAAATTATAGAGGAAATTATAGAATGGAATTTAAACACTTTTCAACCATTATTCATTGATGATTTTATCAATATAGAGTTACGCGAAAAAGGATATAGTATAATTAATTTAAATATTGAAAATGGTTTAACTAATTTAATTAATGACTCTGATATAATTTTAAAAAAAATAATTGCACCTCCCTCCCACTTCTATAATTTTGGACAACTTAGTGATTTTGAACTAAGGAATCTTTCCTATGATAGTATACAAAAAAACTTACTACCAGGATTACATGAAATTGTAAATAATCAAATGGCAACAATAATTGCAGGTACTCATTTAATAAAACCTTCAGGATATAATTCTTATTTTTCAGCCCACCAGGATAATAATATGGTGGATGAACGCAAGAATAAATCCTATAGCTTTTGGATTCCACTTCAAAATATTACAGATGAGAATGGTGCTTTTTATGTAATGGAAAAAAGTCATCTATTGGGAAATGTATTTAGATCAACCTCAATACCTTGGGCCTTTAAGGACGTCGTTGAGAATGTCAAAAAACTTTCTATTCCTTTATATCCCCAAAAGGGTCAAGCTATAATTTTTGATGCATCTTTAATACATTTTAGCAATGAAAATTTGAGTAATTGGGTTAGGATTGCAATTAACATCCTTGTCATCCCAAAAAATAAGGAGTTAATTAAATGTATTTATAAAAGATTTAGATTATTTAACGACATAGATATATTTAAGATAAATATTGATTATTACTTAAATGAAAATTGTGAAAAAAAGCCATCCGAAAAATATCTGAAAATTGAAGAAGTAAGAAGAAATTTAAATGTTTTAAACGAAAATGAATTTAATCTTTTACTGAAAAATATTCTATAAGTTGATTAGTTTATTTAACTAATCAATTAGTATCTAAATTATATACAGGCTAATTTGAAGTTAGGTAGGTTCAATTTTCTAACGCAACAGTAAAGTTATTAAAAACTTCTTTAGGAGTTTTCCAATTCAGTGTTTTTCTTGGTCTTTCATTAAGTAGATGTTGAATTTCTTTAATTTGTTTTCTTGTAATAGTATTAAAGTCTGTTTTTTTAGGAAAAAAATCTCGGATAAGCATATTTGTATTTTCACAAGTGCCCCTTTCCCATGGACTTGCCGGGTGACAAAAATAAACCACCATCTTGGTTTGTTCTGTAAATAATTTATGCTGTGACATTTCTTTCCCTCTGTCGTAAGTCATGGATAAGCGCATTTGTGTTGGCAAGCTCAGCAGTTCCTTTGCAAATGATTTTCTAACAGCTGTTGCATCCCATTTTTTTAATGGCACCAATATCACTGTCCTAGTGTTGCGCTCTACTATTGTGCCTAAAGCACTTTTGTGGTTTTTCCCTATTATTAAGTCGCCCTCCCAATGACCCGGAACAGAACGGTCGGCTACTTCTGCCGGTCGTTCTTCTATACTTATCATATCGGCTATTATACCTCGTTTATCCTGCTCTAGTTTTCTGTTCTTTCGCAACCTCTTCTTTTGTCTTAAATAATGGATTAACTCTTTTTTCAGGCTGCTTCTGCCTAAAAGATAGATGTACGTATAAATGCTTTCATGGGACGTATGCATACTTTTGTCTTCTGGATATCGATGTTTTAAATATAAGCATATTTGCATTG
>JAYTSW010000480.1:0-3263 GCA_043745425.1 Sphingobacteriaceae bacterium
TAAAGCTTTTAATGGCAATAAATGATGGTCATTTTTCAATAGGGTCATTGTTGCTTCCGCTAATTTTGTATTCAACACATCCGACTCCCTTGTATTCAGTTCCTCATATAAATTTTTCGTATGAACATATTGCTTGTGATTAAGTCCGCACCAGAATTTTGCCTTTAATACTTTTTTGCAATGTGCATCAATTTCATCTTGCTTAATAGTTCCTTCGGCAATTGCTTTCTTAATTTCTTCCAATGCTTTGGGAACATCATTTAAAAACAATAACACATCGTTTCCAGCCTGCAATGCTTTCACATCGATAACTCCAGGTGTAAAATAATCCGAAGCGCCTTTCATATTTAAAGCATCTGTAAACACCAAGCCTTCAAATCCCATTTCCTTTCGCAATAAATCCGTCACAATTTTTGGTGATAGTGTCGAAGCAAGATTTTTTGTAGTATCTAAAGCAGGAACATTTAAATGTGCAACCATTATACTTGCAAGTCCTCTATCAAATAAATATTTAAAGGGATATAATTCCAAGGAATCCAATCTTTCTCTTGGATGATTAATTAACGGCAAACCTTTGTGCGAATCTACATCAGTGTCTCCATGACCAGGAAAATGTTTTGCGTTTGCCATCACATGTTCATCTTGCATACCTTTCATGTACATGTATCCTTTTTGTGCGACTTTATATTTATTCTCCCCAAAACTTCTGATACCAATTACAGGATTCGCTGGATTATTATTGACATCAACAACGGGCGCGAAATTCACATGCAAGCCCATTCGTTTACATTCCTTAGCAATTTGTTTCCCCATAAAATAAATCAAGGAATCGTTTTGAATGGCGCCTAATGCCATTTGTTTCGGATATCGTGGCGTACTATCTAAACGCATCGCTAATCCCCACTCTCCATCAATACTCAACAATAAAGGAGTTTTTGCTCTCGATTGATAATAGGTTACTAATTTAGCGTGGCGCATAGGACCGCCTTGCATCATAATTAATCCGCCTACATTATATTTTTCAATAAGCTCGCGCGTTTCACGAACATGTTTCATATCCTTATTACTGTAAGCCGCAATCATAAACAATTGTGTGATGCGCTCATCGGGAGTCAGCGCATTAAAAACAGAATCGACCCATTTCGTTTCTAGTTGCAAAAAATCAGGGGTCCTATCCTTAGGCTTTTCGTACGAAAAGTTTAAAAACAAGAAAATAGAAGATACTATGAGAAGAGCTCTTTTCATTAGCGATAAAGTTACCTAATAGTCATAACGCCACTTTTGTCCTTTAATAATGTTTTTAACAACCCTTTTTTAATCAAAACCTTGTTTTATAGAAATAATTAATACATTTGTACCGATGAATCAAACAAAAGCATATTATTATTGGTATCCACAATCAGCTGGAACAGGTATGCTTTATATATATTAAAATAATTTTTTATTATAATTCAGAGCCCTGTTCCTCAAGAACGGGGCTTTTTTTATTCACCTATAACAACAAACAACATGAAAACCTACGCATTAAAACAAAATTTAAAACAAGACTACAAACTCTACATTGCAGAAGACTTTCTTGTTTGGAAAACCTTATTTGAACGACAAATGATACTTCTAAATGAATTGGCTTCATCAGAATACTTAAAAAGTATGAAGACCATTGGCTTTTGCGCTGACAAAATTCCAGATTTTAATGAGGTAAATGTAATTCTTGATAAAGAAACTGGTTGGAATTTGGAAGTGGTAGAGGGAATTATTAATGAAGAGGATTTTTTTAATCTCCTTTCACAAAAAAAATTCCCGGCCACAACCTGGTTGCGTAAATTAAGTGAGTTGGATTATTTACCTGAACCCGATATGTTTCACGATGTATTTGCACATGTGCCATTGTTAACCAACCAACAGTTTTGCGATTTCTTTAAAACAATTGGCGATTTAGGCGTTGCCAACAAACAGTATCCTGAAATTTTAACAATGCTAGGACGATTGTATTGGTTTACCGTTGAGTTTGGTTTGATAAAAGAAAATGAAGTCTTAAAAATTTATGGTGCAGGCATTTTATCATCTTACGGAGAAACTAAATTTTCTGTCAGCAATGAACCTACTCATTTCCCTTTTGATGCTGAAATTATAATGAACACATCTTTTGAGAACGATAAAATACAGGATAAATATTTTGTGATTTCTTCGCTTGATGAGTTGTATAATTCTATTAATACGATTAAACACCTAGTACAGATTCAAGCTGCCTCTTCACTATCTGATTAATAAATTTGTTCTTAGTGGGATTTCGCGTCTTGGTGTTTTGGTGGCTAATTTGCCACTAAAGCTCTAAAACTCAAAATCCCACAAAAAGAAGAACTAGCAAGACCTTCATATGAGAATTTGCCTTAAGCGAATTTTTTACTACATTTGTCCCGTTAATGGTTCTTTAATTGTTTAAAGATTAATAGGGAAGCGCGTGTGATTCGCGAACAGTTCCCGCTGCTGTGATTCTCAATACAGCCTTTGATTATTCTAAGCCACTGCCTCTGTTAAACTGAGACGGGAAGGCCATCAAAGGGAGATAAGTCAGAAGACCTGCCAATAACACAATTTTGTAGCTTTCGGGAAGAAAAGCTAACGAAGACGATTGATTAATTAATTGTTTTTTGGTTCCCGTATTGTTGCAACTTTTATTTTTTTAAATAATTGTGCAAGAAAATATATACCTGTAATGCCTTGGGCATTGTGTTCTGTTTTGGAATAGCTACTGCTTTTTCACAAACAAAAGACAGTACTGCCATTTCTTTAAAAGAAGTGGAGATTACCGGCGTGCAATCCAAACAATTTACCGTTGGAAAAAAAATTCAGCAATTAGATTCATTAACCAAACAAAATTTCATCAACAGCAACCTCGCCGAAATTTTAGCTGTTAATTCGCCGGTATTTGTAAAGAATTATGGTCCTGCTAATTTAAGCACCAGCAGTTTCAGAGGAGGGAATGCTTCGCAAACAGCAGTATTATGGAATGGTTTCAATATTCAAAATAATATGTTAGGGCAAAATGATTTTTCGCAGCTCCCTAATTTTATTTTTGATGATATAGGAATTGAATACGGTGGTTCGGCCGGGGCTTGGGGAAGTGGCGCCATGGGAGGAAGTATTCATTTAAATAACAAACCCAAGTTCGATAAAGGTATTTACACTTCCATAAATGCTAGTAGCGTGCGCTGAAACTGGTGGACTGGGGCAAGATGGCGGCGACGTTTGTCGATCTGCAA
>JAYTSW010000481.1:0-3261 GCA_043745425.1 Sphingobacteriaceae bacterium
TGGAGCAAAATGAAACCATTTATTAAATAACAGAAACGAAAAATAACCAATGCAGATTAAAAAAAACGACATCAACACATTTAATTTTCCGACATCAAATGTGGTGAGCGCGATTATGAGAGGAAATCCCGGTGGGTAACAATTAGGCCCTAAAATATACTGCGGATTTTCAACAAAGCCAGATTGTCCTAATGGCGCACCTTGCTGAATGTTTTTCGCTTCAATAAGATATTGAGCAAAATCATCGCCCCAATCGTGCGTGTTTTTTATGTTTAAAAACAAAAGCGGTAAGAGCAGAACTATTACAGCCGTATGTTTTATCCATTCCTTCATTTAATTGTTTCCCGCAGATATCGCAGATTGACGCAGATGTATAATTAGTTTAATTGTATTCATTATTCGTGTTCATTCGTGCAATTCGTGGCTTAATAAGCTAACAGTTGTTCTATAGCTGTTTCAACTTTATCTGCATTCGGCAGCATTGTTTTTTCTAAAATAGAATTAAGGGGAATGGCTGGTAAATTTTCTGAACCAACCACTTTTACAGGCGCGTCTAAATATTCGAAACAATTTTGTGTAATACGCGATGCAATACCTTGAGCAAATCCGTTAAATACGGGCTCTTCAGTCAATACTAAACATTTGCCATGTTTTTTTACAGAAGCAAAAATCATTTCTTCATCAAGAGGCATTATGGTGCGTAAATCAACAATTTCAATTTTACCAGAGAATTTTTTAGCTGCATTCTTCGCCCAATAAACTCCCATGCCATAAGTTATAACGGTTAGAGTATTGCCCTTTTTAATTTCTGATGCATCAGCACTCTGAACTAAACGTCCTTTACCAAATGGAATAATATAATCCTCATCAGGTTCAATCGTTTTAGCATCTTCAGTGCCTTTAATTTTACTCCAGTACAATCCTTTATGCTCTAACATCACCACAGGATTCGGGTCGTAATAAGCTGCTTTTAATAATCCTTTTAAATCGGCACCTGTGCTTGGATAAGCAATTTTTATCCCACGAATATTTGCTAATACACTTTCAACTGAACTTGAGTGATAAGGACCGCCACTTCCATAAGCACCAATTGGCACACGTAAAATCATACTCACCGGCCATTTTCCATTGGTTAAATAGCAAGAGCGAGAAACTTCAGTAAATAATTGATTTAAGCCCGGCCAGATATAATCGGCAAATTGAACTTCTACTATTGGTTTTAATCCAACAGCACTCATTCCAACTGTTGAACCAACAATAAATGCTTCTTGTATTGGCGTATTAAATACTCTATGATCACCGAATTGCTGCGCTAATGTTGCTGCTTCTCTAAATACGCCGCCTAATCGTGCACCAACATCTTGTCCGTATAATAAACATTCAGGATGTTTTGCCATTAATTCTCTTATTGCAAATAAAGCGCTGTCCACCATAACGGTTTTCTCCTTACCCACAGGCTCACGTGTACCTTTCTCCTCTGTGATTAAGGTTGGTGCAAATTCGTGATTAAATAAATCTTCGGGACGAGGGTCTTCTGCTTTTAAGGCTTTGGCATAATCCGCCTCAACTAATTGTTGTGCTTCAGTTTCAATTTTTTTTAATTCTTGAGTATCAACTCCTGCAACTAATAATTGATTTTTTAATTTTGGTAATGGATCTCTTTTCGCTGCTTCTTCCAAATCATCGCGATACCATTCTTTGCGAACACCAGATGTATGGTGATTTAACAATGGAACTTTCGCGTGAATTAACATCGGACGACGTTCTTTACGAATAATATTCAAACATTCTTTTACAGTGTTATATGAAGCGATGAAATCTGTTCCGTCAATAGTTCTTGTTTCTAAACCTTTAAACCCTTTGGCGTATTCTGTAATATCTTGAGAACGAATTTCACTTGCGTGTGCTGAAATGTCCCATTCATTATCTTGTACAAAATAAAGTATCGGTAATTTTTTTAGTACCGCCATTTGAAACGCTTCCGAAATTTCACCTTCGGTACAACTGGCATCTCCCAATGAACAAACAGCTAATGGATTTAATCCATCGTATTCTTTCACCATTTTATTTTTTTCGAGATACTGTAAGCCCATAGCAATTCCTGTTGTAGGAATAGCCTGCATTCCTGTTGCACTCGATTGATGTGGAATTTTCGGCATATCATCGCGTCTCAAACTCGGATGCGAATAATACGTTCTTCCTCCCGAAAATGGATCATCACGCTTGGCCAACAGTTGTAACATTAATTCATAAGGCTCTAAACCCATTGCTAATAAAATACTATCGTCACGGTAATAGGCACTTAAAAAATCCTGAGGCAATAATTGTAAACCAAGAGCTATTTGAACAGCTTCATGTCCGCGCGAGGTAGCGTGAACATATTTCGCTGTAATTTCTTTGTTGGCTTCGTATAACTCGGTTAAGCACTTTGCAGTGCACATGAGTTTATATGCTTTTTTTAATGAATCAGTTGAGATTTTTGTTTTCACTTTTGAAGAATCGGTTGTAGTTTGCATATTGCTGTTACAAGTGCTTAAATATATGAAATAATCACGATTCCTTAAACTAAGATTTACAAATCTGATTAGTCGAAATAGCCTTATTCCAAAATTATACCAACATTTCAAATATTTGCCTCGAATGCTCGTGAGAAACTTAATTTAAACCCCATTTTCCATAGGTTTTTAACAATGGAATGTAAACAACATGAAGCTTTTTGTTGCGAAAGCCGTTATATTCTGAAATAACTTTAAGGGATGCCTAAAAAATCAAGCATAATTGTTGTTTTTGCTACCTTAACGGTGATTGGTTTTTTTGTGTCGTGTCACAGTCAAAAAGAAACTACTTCCTCCGTAAAAAACGAAACTTCAAAAGTCTCTGATGTTAAAATTAAAAACATTGCTACCATAATTGGCGTTAATGAAAAAGAAATTCGCGATAAAAAATTATACACATTCGTTACCGATTGGTATGGCGTGCCATATAAATACGGAGGTTGCAGTAAAAGCGGAACGGATTGCTCGTGTTTAACTATTAACTTGTATTCATCCGTTTATAAAAAACAGTTACCACGCAATGCTGATGAAATGGCTAAGGCTTGCGACATAGTAAGCGAACGAAAAGCTGATGAAGGTGATATGGTTTTTTTTAAAATTAACAGTAAACAAGTAAGCCATGTTGGCGTAATTCTTAAGAATAATAAATTCGTTCACGCTTCTACTAGCAAAGGTGTTTTGATAAGTGATTTAAACGACGCCTACT
>JAYTSW010000482.1:0-12188 GCA_043745425.1 Sphingobacteriaceae bacterium
TTTGTATAATATGAGTTACGCTATAACTTCCAACCGCCGTATAAGTATGCACTACCATTGTACTCGTTGGTCCCGAAACAATCGGACTTCCATCACCAAAATTCCAAGAATAAAAATTTATTGGCTGCTGCGAAAAACTAGTGTCTGTAAATTTAACTGTTAAGGGAACGCAACCTTCACTTTTATCAGTAAAAAAATAAGAGGTAATTCGCCTTATGGAATCATATACATGCTGAACCGTATCTCTACAACCGAAATTTGAAATCGCTATTAAAGTAATAACGGGTTTATACATTGTAAAAATAGTATACGGGTTGTTACTACCTTGCGTAATAGAGTACGTAGGGTTGGTGACCGTTGTAGTATAGTTGACAGGCGTTGAATTGGTGGGAATGAACCATTGATAATTAGTAGCCCCTCCACTCGATGTATTTATAAAACTAACCTGAAACGGACTGTAACAAGAAAATGCCTGAGGCGTAGACGTAAAACTGGCTACAACTTTTTGCACATAAATCGGGAATTTTTTCACCTGTGTGCATCCGCCAATAAAAGCAGTCACCGTTATCGTTTGATTACCCGGTGTAAAAAACCAATGCATTACTGTATCCGTTGGAACATTTGTTACATTTGGAGTTGGATCACCCCATGCCCAAGATGTAAATCCTGCTGTTGAAGTATCTTTAATAATAATATACGAACCATAACAAACCGTATCTGGTACTTTCACTTTTACTTTTGGCGAGAGTAAGTTTACTGTTGTTGAAACTGTTTTTGAACACTGATTATTATCTGTACAGGTTAAAGACACTGTGTACGCACCGTTAGCTGTGTATGTTACCGGAGATGGTGTAACCGAAGTTGAAGTTTGGCTGTTACCAAATCCCCAATTAAATGTTAATGGTCCGCCCATTGGAGAACCCGTTACGCAACTAGTGCCACTAAACGCCGCTGTAAAAGGAACCGTACATGAATTTAAAGAAAGAGGATTGCTGGCAATAATAACGGTTGGCTGTGCCGAAACTTTTATAATTGCATTTTTTGTAATTGTTGAATCGCAGCCATTAGCATCTTTAGCAATTAAAGTAACGTTAAATGTACCGGGAATTGTATACACATAAGTAGGATTCTTAGTGTTACCAATACCACCATCACCATAAGCCCATTGCCATTGGGTAATTGGAGTAGTACCACTACCAACGGACAAATCAGTAAAAGGAACTGTCATTGGAGCACAATGACTCGCCGGTATTGTATACGAAAAATTAGGTGTTGGTTTTCCAAATACTTTCACCATTATGGTTTGAGTAACCGGAGCACTCGAAACAATGGCTGTATAGGTAACAACATAATTACCTGGGGTAACATAAGTATGACTTGGGTTGTTAATGTTTGAAGAACTTGCATCACCAAATGTCCATAATATACTACTGGCACCCGACAAACCAGTAAATGCAACACCAACCAAGGGAGCGCAACCTGCCGAAGGAGTAGCCACTATTTGCGAAAAGCCTTTAAAAGAAAAAAGCGCAAATAGAACTGCTAAAAAAAAACGCGCAATCCTTTTAATCATTAAAAATTTTAATTAGATTTGATGTATAACAAATATAATTAAAATTTGTGTTTTAAACCACAATTTAATGAGGCTTAAATTATTTTTACTGATTATTGTTCTTTTCTCTGGTTTTCTTGCTTTTTCGCAGGATTGCGGAAGTAAATTGCCTCCTAATTACGCCGCTTTACGCAAACAATACAATAATTTAATTGCTTCCCCAAGTGGCACACTTTTACCGCATGATACCTGCTTAAATAAAAAACTTTCTATTGTATTTTATGTTTTTTTAGATAGCCTCGGTAACCCGAATGTAACAACTGGGCAATATGCTGCTTGCATTAATATTCTTAATAAATATTTTAAACCAATTTGTTTACAGTTTATGAATTGTAGTACTAAATTCATTCCCGAACACGAGTATAATAAATGGCGAGAACCAATTCATGAAGATAAAATTGTAGGTAATTACAATTACTTTACAGAAAAAACCATTAATATTTATTTAGTACAACAAATGATTGTACCGCCTAAAGCAGGTTACGCTTATGGTCCTGGGGGAAGAGATTTAATCGTGATGCTCAAATCTGCTTTCACCGGCATGACTGCTGTACACGAAATGGGACATTTTTTTGGACTACCACATACATTTGCCGAAATCTCTACTAGCTCAGAGGATGGGCCAAGTTTAGAACTTGTTAACGAAAGTAATTGTCAAACAAGAGGAGATGGATTTTGCGATACTGAAGCTGATCCTTATAGCGTGGGATCAGGAATAGCACCCTGTGGTTTTGTTTATGGCCCAAAAGATCCTAACAACCAATATTACGTTCCTCCTGTAGATAATATTATGAGTTATTGGGGTTGTAAATGCAGGTTTACGCAAGAGCAATATAATTGGATGGCTTATATGTATGCCAACTTCCGGAATTATCTACACTAACTACAACATTTTAAAATCAGTGGTAGGTTTATCGTGACCCCATTTACCTTTATATCCCTCTTTTTCGGGAGTGAGCCAAATATTAATTATTCCTGTAGTTGAAAGTGCAATGATTCGTATTTCGTTTTTATCTTTCACAATATCTAGAATTGGCATTTCTGCTTTTGTTAATCCAATAATTATTCCTTTTTTTCCATCAACAATTAAATCACCTTCCATATTGCGTCCATCATTTTTTGTCATGAACTTAAATGGTTTACTTGGTAAAATTCCTTTTTCAACAACATAATCATTTAAAAAATAACCGGCTATAGTTTCCACTTCTCCTTCTAAAATTGGTGCCCTAAATACATTGGCACAAACAGAAATTACTAATTTTTCTTCGGGATAAATCAACAGAAATGCTCTTGCCCCTTCTGATTCTCCACCATGAAAAATAACTTTTCTCCCTTTACTATCAACACCAATTTTAAAACCAAATCCAGAACCTGTTTCTTTTCCATCAGAAGTTTTTTGTGAATTAATTAAAAGTGATAAATAATTTTTCGAGACAATTTTTTCATTCAGTAATTCATTACCAAATTTTACTAAATCATTTGGTGTAGATAAATAACCTCCTGCTGGCCATTTATAACTGTAATCTTCGCCAGTCGCCAACGAAAAACCGGTTTTAGATTGGTAATAAAACACACTTTTACCAGCTGTTTTTTGTCCTAATAGTTCCGGACTAGTGTGTTTTAGTCCGACTGATTTCAAAACAAGAGAATCAATTACTTTATTAAAACTTTTTTGTTGTTGATTTTCAATAGCGGCTCCTAATAAAATATAACCATAGCTTGAATAATTATATTTATCTCCAGGGTAAGAAAGTAAACTGTCATTAATAAAATGTGATAAAGCCGTTTCCAGTTTTTTATGCGTTGCTTCATTCTGAGAACTGATTTCGTGAGTACCGTAATGACGAATACCACTTGTGTTTGCAGCCAATTGTCCTAACTTAATTATTTGCAAATTTTTCGGCACGTCAATATATCTGCTTATAAAATCGTTTTCTTTCAAAACCCCGCTCTCTATTAATTTCACGAAGGCAGCAGCGGTAAATAATTTTGTAACGCTGCCAATTCGATAAAGACTACTATCTGTTGCAGGGATTTTATTATTAACGTCTGCGAAACCAAAGGAAGTACTGTATACTATTTTATTATTATGGGATACACAAACCGAGAGCCCGGGAATATTAGCAATAGTGATATAAGAGTTGAACAACTTGGTAACACTTTGTTCAATCTGTTTATTCTGAGCTTTCGCCAGATTGCAAATCAATAAAAAACATATAAGTCTTAATCGCATGTTATAGTTGAATCAAATTTCATACCAAATGTAAATAAAAAGCCCCGCAGATTTCTCTGCAGGGCTTTTATTAGAGTTTATTTTAATTATTCAATGATAATTTTCTTAGTTACTTTATCACCAGTGCTATCTATAACATTAACGAAATAGATACCTTTTGATAAATGACTTAAGTTCATTCCAATAATCGCACTAGTTACATTAGTTTCAACCTTAGTGTAAACTACCTGACCAATTGCATTCATAACGCTAAAGTTTAAGTCGCTTGCTTTTGGCATAGTTACAGCGAAGTTAAACATACCATTACTTGGGTTAGGGAATATTGCAATGTTACCGGAAATTCCGTTTACATTATAAATATCAGTTACACAAGCTGTTTTAGGTAAAATAGCTAATGAAGAATTCAACTGCCATGAAGTTGTTGTACCATCATTAAATGCTACCCATGCCGGTGTAGTACCAGCTTGTAATTCCCATGCTGTTGAAGCAGGTAAAGTTGGACCAGTTGAGAAGATAGCAATAGTATCACCAGATAATGTTGAAGTTGTAACACCTAACAAGAAGTCACCTGTAACAGTTGTTGGAGCTGCAAAGTTAAAGCTATATGGACGCATAATAGCTGTAGGATAACCAATAGATGGATTACCAATATAAGGGAAGTTGGTTGTTGCAGTAGCTGCGGCTAAAACGTTACTGATTGAATTAGTAAATGTATTAATAGCAGCACCAGAAGGACCTGTTACGTTATTACCATTATACAATTTAAATTTAATTCCAGAAGTACCTTTAGTACCGATATTAGCAGTTGCATGACGATAGAAAACTACAATACCACCCATGATTTTTGTATTACCTACTAAACCGGTTGAGTTATAATATTCTGCTTTTTCAAGGTCACCATAACTATTATTACCACCAACGTATCCGCCACCAGTATATAACTGAAGTGTGTCAGTATTTTTAAAGTTAGTTAAAGTGTCACCGCAAGAATTGGCTGCAACTGAACATGTATTTACAGTAATAGTTTTAGCGCTAGAGTTTGTACCAACAGAGTTAGTTGCTTTACAAGTGATAACATAACTACCTCCAGTAGCAAAAGTAATGCTAGGGTTTGTTGCCACTGAATTAGGATTGAAAACCACACCAGCTGATGGTACAGATGACCAAGAATATGTAGGTGTTGGGTTACCGGTAGAACCATTAGATGGAACTACAGCAGTACCAGTACAAGTTGTTGCAGCTAATGCAAAGTTTGAAGTTGGCGCCTGAGCAGCCGCTGCAGCACATAATGTTGTTGAACTAGCAGTTAACTGACTTCTATAAGTACCTTGTACCATACATTGTTGAATACGAACTTTTTGTCCTGCTGACCACATGTACATACAAGCATCATCAGTATAATCCATAAAGTTCATAAACATTTCACCGTTCGGAGTATTACCAGCACAAGTAGTTGCTGTAGCTGCAGCGTGAAACGGTGAAGCTGATGAAGGACAACCTCCATGTAAAGCTTCTTGTGGAGGAGTATCAGTTACATAATCTGTAGCCGTACATCCACCATCACCATTGATGTGACGTAAACCTAACCAGTGACCTAATTCATGAACTACTGTACGACCTTTGTTATATCCGCCAGCAAGTGATGCTGAACCGATACTTCCAATGTATTGCCATCCGATTACAACACCACTATTAGTTGTGGATTCGCTACCAGTAATACCTGTTAATGTTGTTCCGTTAGGGAAAGTTGCATATCCTAATAAACCACCGCTTAAAGGACAAACCCAAACATTACAATAGTATAATGGATTCCAAATTGTATTGGGCTTAATAGTTCCATCAATTGTTGTTTGGCTATAACCAGCACCTGGAGCTGCTAAACCTGTAATAGAAGTATAAGGTCTTCTATCAATACCTGGCTCAGCTAAAATACCACCTGTAGGGTTTTTAGTAGCTAAACAAAAAGTAATTTCAGCATCAGCCTTTACAGGCAAAAAATACGAAGGGCATAAAATATTATTTAAACCAGCCGACTTCATGTCATTATTTAAAATAGTTAATTGATCAGCAATCTGAGCCTGAGATAAGTTTACACTTGCACCAGGAACAGAACCTGTGTGTATAATATGAAACACAACAGGAATAGTGTATTGCACCATTTGTTTGGCGCCTTGATTACCTGCTTGATATGCTTTCATAAAATCAGCATTTTTTTGCTCTTCTTGTGCTAATTTCTCAGCTGACCAAGATTCCCATTCACCATGCGGCGCTTCAGTTCCACATCTTCCACCAGTAACAAATGTTTTTTCTGATTGAACCCCAGGAGTACTTTTAGTATGATTAACAGCCTTTGGACCCGTTATCACATTCTTGTTTTGAGCATTTACACCAAAGCAACAAATTGCTAAAGCTAATGCAGTTAATTGTAGATTCTTTTTCATGTATTTAGTGTTTGTAGTTATAAATATAAAAATAGTCTATTTAGTTCGTAAAAGCAAAAAACTAAACCGTTTAGATTTGGTTATTTAATTAACAAAATGGTAATCTTATGTTTATAAGCTCATTATGTCTTTTAATTTAACAGCTTGGCGCCTTGATATTTCCACTTCTTGCCCCCCCTTTAATTTCACCATTAATCCACCATTAAACCAGGTTTCAATTGAGTCGACCCATTTTAAATTAATGATATGTTTTCTGCTAGCTCTAAAAAATGATTTTTCGGATAAACGCGTTTCCAAACTATTTAAACTTCTTAAAATAAGCGGACGATAATTATCGAAGTAAACACGCACATAATTTCCTTCCGATTCAAATAAGCGAATGTTTTTTAAACTTACAAACCAACATTTTTCTCCGTCTTTTACAAACACCTGATCTTCGTCGGTTAAAGGTGAATCATTTTCTTTTCGCTCTGTTCCTTCCTTATTTAAAAGTTTTTTAACAGTTTCAGCTAAACGTTGCGGTTGAACAGGTTTTAATAAGTAATCCAACGCATTTATTTCAAAAGCACGAATAGCATACTCATCATAAGCCGTTACAAAAACAACTTCAGGTAAAGCTGAAATATCTTCCAATAATTCTAATCCCGTTTTACCAGGCATTTGAATATCGAGAAAAATAACATCCGGACTGATTGCCGAAATTTTTTCTTTGGCTTCTTCCGCATTTGCGCATTCAGCAACAATTTCAATTTCTTTGTGTGCTGCTAATAAACTTTTTAATTCCTGACGCGCTAAACGTTCATCATCAATTATTATGGCTTTCATATTATTTAATTGGTATTTTAATTTTTACTGATACTTCATTGTTATTTGTATTTGCAATTTCTATGGTGGCTTTAGTTCCATACAACAAATCTAAACGTTGCTTACTATTTAACAAGCCAAAGCCAGTTTCGCTTTTTTCATTGTTAAGCTGGCCCGAATTACTTATTTCAATATATAAATCTTTTTCAAAAATGTTGACTGACACTTTCACGCTTCCGCCTTTTGGCAATTTAGAAATTCCATGTTTAATCGCATTCTCAACCTGCGCCTGTATAATTAATGGCGGAACAAATTGTTTAAGAGCGTCTTCTTCAATATCAAAATCATATTTCAAACGTTCTTCATAACGTATGTGCTCTAAATTCAAATAATCTTTTACAATTTTCAATTCTTCTTCCAACGGAATTTCTTTATTCTTATTCATCAATAACGTATTTCTTAAAATATTAGAAAGTTGGGTTACTGCTTCTTTTGCTTTCGCAGGATCTTCATCAATCAAGGCACGAATACTATTCATACTGTTAAACATAAAATGCGGATTTAATTGCGATTTTAATTTATTTAATTCAATATCCTTACTCGATGCTTCCCAACGTAAATTCTGAATTTCAGTTCTTTTGTAATTCTGCAAATAATGAAATCCAAAATAAATTAACGACCAAAACACAAATGGCACTACACCGTTAATAATAACTTCAATATTAAATAAAGTGATGTTGAATAAAGAACCGATTCGAAAATAAAGTGCAGATAATAAACCACTCGCAATAACAATAAAAATAAGCTGATAAAAAATCTGAAGTTTAATAATATTATACTTCAAAATAAAATATCTGTAGATATGTGTAAACACAATTCCCATCACAAATAACAACAGGAAATTAAAAACTTCTTTTGCCGAAGTAGTGTTACTTATGCCGTAAAATATAATATTAAGAATAACGAAGAACAACCATCCGCCAATCTGACAAGCCCAATATATTTTTTGTTTTTTAGTCACAATTTTATGAACTAAAAATACGATTAATACAATTGAACGGGAAATATAAGTGATGAAAGGTTAAAGAGGTTTATACAGACTCAAAAACGCTTATGGAATGTTCATGTATTTATGACTTTGCAGCGAAACCATCCAGTTTTGATGTGTTTTTACAAATTCAACAATTAAAGGCATCATATCGTTGCTCTTACTCCATTCGGGCTGCAAAAACAATAAACATTCTTTATTTACTTTTTTAGCTTGCTCTAAAGCCCAATCAAAATCATTTCTATTATAGACAATAACTTTTAATTCATTTGCTTTTGAATAAACTTCAGGCAACGGATTCATTGTTTTTTTTGGTGACAAACAGATCCAGTCCCAATTTCCTGTAAGCGGAAAAGCTCCTGAGGTTTCAATGAATGTCTCAATGTTCTTTGCTTTAAATTGCGCAGTAATGTAATCCATATTGTATTGCAATGGTTCCCCACCTGTAATAACAACTGCTTTTGATTTCGATTCCAAAACTTTTTCCACAACATCATCTGCTTTAACCAGAGGATGTAAAGATGCATCCCAACTTTCCTTCACATCGCACCAATGACAACCCACATCGCAACCGCCTACTCTTACAAAATAAGCTGGTTTACCCGAATTAAAACCTTCGCCTTGAATGGTGTAAAAATTTTCCATTACGGGCAAAACTTTTCCCTGCTTCAATAACTCAGCTTGCTCTGTATTAATGCTTTCTACTTTGTAATTCATTACGATTGCAAAGGTAGTTGTTAATTTCGTAATTTCGTTGAATGAATATTGGAATTGTTTGTTACCCTACTTTTGGCGGAAGCGGCGTTGTTGCTACCGAACTCGGAAAAGCACTTGCTAAAAAAGGTCATCGTGTGCATTTTATGGCTTATAATTTACCTTTTCGTTTGAATCCTTTTAACGAAAATTTATTTTATCATGAAGTGAGCGTTAACGATTATCCTTTATTTGAATATCAACCTTACGAATCGGCTTTAGCGAGTAAAATTGTTGATGTTGCCATGTACGAGCGCTTAGATGTGTTGCACGTGCATTATGCAATTCCACACGCATCAGTCGCTTATTTAGCACAACAAATTTTAAAATCGAAAAAAATATTTTTACCATACATCACCACTTTGCACGGAACAGATATTACATTAGTAGGACGCGATCCCTCTTTTGAACCTGTAATTCGTTTTTCATTAAACAACAGTAATGCCATTACTTCTGTTTCTGAAAGTTTAAAAAAAGATACGCTCTCCACTTTTAAAATTGATAATAAGATTGATGTTATTCCCAACTTTATTAATCTGGAAGATTATTCTAAAACAGAAAATACATGCGAGCGCAAACATTATGCGCCTAACGGAGAAAAAATAATGGTTCACGTTTCTAATTTCCGTAAAGTAAAACGTGTTGAAGATGTTTTGAAGGTGTTTGATAAAGTGCGGAAAGTTGTTCCCACTAAATTAATGTTAGTTGGAGATGGGCCAGAAAGACCAGCAATTGAAAAATTATGTCGTGAGTTAGATACTTGTAAAGATATTATTAGCTTAGGCAGAATAAACGACCCGATTGATATTTTAAAAATGGCCGATTTATTTATTTTACCAAGTGAAACCGAAAGTTTTGGTCTGGCCGCTCTCGAAGCGATGGCCATGCGTATTCCTGTAATTTCAACTAACACCGGTGGCTTACCAGAGGTAAATATTAATGGTGTGACGGGTTATTTAAGTAATGTTGGTGATGTGGATGATATGGCTGTAAATGCCATAAAATTATTGAGCGACGAAAAATTGCTTACTAAATTTAAAGCAAATGCTTTCGAACAAGCCAAAAAATTTGATATCAATACTGTCCTTCCGATGTACGAAAAATTATACCAGAAAGTGACGAGTAAAGAAATGGTGTAATTACACTTCCGTAATTTTTATCACATCTTTCATTCTAACACCACGCTCTGTGTTTTGTAAAGTGCAACACTCTACTTTAGGGTCATGTTCAAAAAAGAGCAACCAATTATTTTCAACGGCTTTGCTTAACATTTTTTCTTTTTCACCAATTGTTTCTAACGGTCGCATATCATAACCCATTACATAAGGGATCGGAATATGTCCGGACGAAGGAATTAGATCAGCCATATAAGCAATGGTTGTGTTTTTGTACTTTATCATTGGCAACATCATCGCTTCGGTGTGACCATAAACTTCTTTTATTTCAAAACCCAATAGAGATTCGCCTTCTTTAGTAAATTTTAATTGTCCGCTCTCTTGTATTGGCATAATATTTTCTTTTAAAAAACTTGCTTTCTCTCTTGCATTTGGATGTATGGCCCAATTCCAATGTTTTTCATTACTCCAATACTGTGCATTTTTAAAAGCGGGCTCGTAACCAGTTTTATCTTTATTAGCTTTTATACTTCCGCCACAATGATCGAAATGCAAATGCGTTAAAAATACATCTGTAATATCATCCATCCCAAAACCGTGTTGCTTTAATGATTTTTCTAAATTATCATCTCCATGTAAATAATAAAATCCGAAAAACTTATCGCTTTGTTTATTGCCCATGCCATTATCAATTAGAATTAATTTATTTCCATCTTGAATTAACAAACAACGCATGGCCCAACTGCACATGTTGTTTTCATCGGGTGGATTTAATTCTTTCCACAAACTTTTTGGCACAACGCCGAACATAGCACCGCCATCTAGTTTAAAGTAGCCTGCGTTTATTGAATAGAGTTGCATAGGATTAGTGGTTAGTGGTTAGTGGTTAGTTAATTTGAATTTTTATCAGAAATAAAGGTAATGAAATTTAGTTTTTCCATTTTGAAATTCTAAAGTCGGTGCCGGAATTTTCAAAATATTTAAACTGTTCAAAATTGCGTTTACAAATTTATATCTTGTTTTTATTTTTGACAAATCAACATCTAAAGATAAATAATATTGTCGCTGCCTGTTAAATTGAGTTACATTGCCCTGCTCATCAACAACCGCAATGTTATTATAATTTGCGCCAATCATTCCATCAGCACCATAACCCACAGAAACTGTTAACCATTTTGGTAATTTTCTATCCGATTTAATAAACGCAAACGGACTAACGCTTAACCAATACGTTTGTCCGTTATAATCTTTTAAAACCTGCTCGCTTAAATTTTTCCCAAGCAAAGCAGGATTATATTGAGGATACGATGTTTGATGATAAGATACTTTCAAATTAAAACGTTGTTCTTTCCATAGTGCTTCCTGCCCAATCGCTAATGCCGTTCCTAAAGCATTTGCACTTTCATCAGCCCACGAAAAACCCCAACCATTGCTATAGCCATCCATAATTTCGATAGCGGTCATGTATCCAAAACCTAATGTTCCACCAATAAATAATGTTTGTTTAGTATTATATCCAGCCCATTTAAAAGCTTTCATGGTGAGATTAGAAATTTGAAATGTACTATGAAAATGCCCGACTTTATCCATTTGCAGCCATTCTTGCGAGTCATCAAAATAATGAAATTTACCAGTGTTATACTGACTATACCAAACCTGATTTAAGTAAGCCAAGGAACCCCCGGTTAAGCCGCCACAAAATACACCTAAACCTATTTTTTTAATTTTTACAGTTTGAAGGGAATCTTTTTTTTCAAAATTAGTTCCGCGTGCTAATTGAAAAACGAGCAACAAACAAAAACAATATTTAAAAATTAAATTCAATTCTTTATAAAATCATTAATATACTTATTTACAATCTCCGAATGCGTTTCCTGCGGATTATGTCCAGCCAAGTCAATAAAGTGAAAATTCATTTTTTTAAAAGCAGTTGTATCTATAGTTTCAATAGTAAAAGGCACCCAGGTATCTCCCTTTCCCCATATAATTAAAGTTGGTTTTGAATACAATGTCAGCTTATCAACTTTTGTAAAACTGTAAGCATTAGCCCAGCGTAAAATTGACGAAGCACTATTTTCAATTTCGAATGGCTTTTTGTAGCCTTCTATTTCTACAGGCGTTGCTTTTCGTAAGTAAGCGCTTTCTAGTAAGTCGCCGAATCTTTTATCGTTCAAAAAATAAT
>JAYTSW010000483.1:0-3244 GCA_043745425.1 Sphingobacteriaceae bacterium
GGTGTATTGAAATCAGATACTTTAATACCGTATAAAATTGGAATTAATAATGAGAAATGGGAAGTGTATAGTAAAACAGGTTTTGTGTTTCGTAAAAAACCAGGAACAAGTATGGGTTTACAGTTATCCTATTTAAATCACACGCAGAATAATTTTTTCGGAAATAATATTTACAAAGCTCTGCAAAAAACGTTTTATGCTAACTATATTTTTCAAGGCATTATTAAAACAAGTGACAATACATATAAACTTGGTGCGAGTTATATGGATGATGATGTTGCTGAGCAATTTAAACTATTTAAATTTTACCGTCGCGAGCAAGTTGCCGGAGGTTTTGCTGAGTTAGCATTAAGCCGAAGAAATAAATTTAATATGGTAGCAGGTCTCCGTGTCGATTATCATAATTATTATGGTTTGTTTTTTACACCACGTTTACATATGAGATATGCACTTACTCAAAATTCTATATTTCGTTTAAGCGGAGGTAGGGCATTACGCACTGCGAATATTTTTGCAGATAATACGTATTTAATGGCCTCATCTCGTCAATGGATTTTAGAACCATCGAATTTAGCGATGCCTTATGGTTTAAAGCCTGAAACAGGATGGAATTACGGATTTAATTTTACGCAAAAATTTAAAATAAATTACCGTGATGCATACATTACTATTGATGCGTATCGTACTGATTTTACAAATCAAGTGGTGATGGATTTGGATAATGACGCGCAAACAGTTTTGATTTATAATTTAAAAGGCCCCTCTTATTCGAATACAGCACAATTTGAATTTAATATGGAGCCTCGTAAACGATTTTATGTAAAAATGGCTTATCGGTATGTAGATACAAAAATGAATTATAAACAAGGCTTGATGCAAAAGCCAATGGTTTCGATGCACAGAGCATTTATTAATGTTAGTTATGAAACACGTGATGAACACTGGCAGTTGGATTTCACTACTCAATACAATGGCGCCAAACGTTTACCAAATACAAATTCGAATCCTGTAGAATATCAGCGAAAAGATTATTCACCAGCATTTTTTAATTTACTTGGACAAATTACTTATTTAGCAAAGTTTAAAAAATCTGAGTTCAATATCTACATGGGTGTTGAGAATTTACTCAATTACAAACAGCCCAATCCGATTGTGGCAAGTGATGCTCCTTACAATAAATATTTTGATGCAAGTATGGTGTGGGGACCAATTTATGGAAGAATGCTTTACGCAGGCTTACGTTTTAAAATAAAAGAATTAACCTGGTTAAAGTTTAAGGAAGATAAATAAAAATAATCGGCGACTGAGGCTCTCGAAGTCACCGATTATTTTGTTACTCAATCACAATTTTTCCAACACTTACAACTTCTTTATTATTCAAAATAGAATAATTATAAATTCCTTTTGCTAAGCTTTCAGTTTTAATTGAGTTGCTACCTTGTTTCACAATTTGTTTATGTACAATCTGTCCTAAAACATTTCTTAATTCAATTTCTCCGTTCTCAATTTCTTTAGCAATATCAATCATAAATTGTCCTGCATTAGGATTTGGATAAACTTTGTAATAAGTGTGATTTGAAATAGAGTTAATTCCGTTCACAATCATCGGAGCGCATTGTGCATCAATGTATGCATAACCTGCGTGCCCTGTATAAGTACAATCAAAAGCAGTAAATTCAGCAGTTACACATTGTCCTAACCAAAGTGATAAGTCAATTGATGAATTTGCCCATTGATTATATTTCCATGTTGGATTTACTGTTGATGTAAGAATAGTTAACGAACTGGATGTGGCACAACCAGGAGCCGCTGCAATGCTGAATTGTTGAGCGGTGGCCAGCATATTTCCAAGACAATCTTTGAAAATGATTGATACAGCACCACCGTCGCAGCAGCCATGCGAACCTTCTACTACTACAAGTACAGCGAAATTAAAATACACATTCGATGGAGTAACATTGATCGTTTTTGTTAGCCTATTCACACTTGAGCCATTGGTTTGATTATTTATTTTCGCAAACCAATCACCATAGTGATTAAAAGGATCCATAGCTGCAGCAGCAGGATAAGTAACAGTTGTGTCGCCGAATACAGAGTAAATCTTATAACCTGCTCCGATTATTGCGTCTGTTAAACCAGCAGGTCCTGGTGCTATTAATTGAATCGGATTTGGAAGCCCATAGCTATAAGCATTGATACAGTTACCATTCGATCCACCTGAAGAATTAGATGATCCTGTAGCTAACCAACCATTTATAGCATTAGTTGTTGTTATGTTAATTGTTCCTGGGACAGTCGTAGTAAGACTTCCTTCTTCAAAATCTTCATTCACACAAGCGGCAGTTGCTAATTTTGCAATCTGATCATAAGCAATTGAAGGTGAATTAAGATGATATTTTTCTTTTATATAATGTCTTCTGTTGGCAGCAAGATACATCGAGAGTTCTTCCTGACCAACATTGTTTGCCAATGCCTTTTGTGTTAAGGATGTTTCATCAAATCCTTTTAATGAGTCGTTCAATACTAAACGGTGATTTTGCGAAAAAGTCTGGCCTAAACCAAAACATAAGATGCTGAATGTAAAAAGTAAATTTTTATTCATAATAGAAGTTTGGCTTAAAATTAAGATTATTGGCGCAAATATCCGCGCTATTCAATCATCAGAAAGATACTTTCAATCAATCAATGAATTTATCCGCGCAATTCTTATCTTTACCCTATGTTAATTACAGCTGAAACCCCGATAAAATTCGATCGCAAAAAGCAAAAAGATGATACGCTTTTAAAGCTTTACAAAAATATTTTAAAACCACGCTTGATAGAAGAGAAGATGCTTCTCTTATTACGTCAGGGACGAATTGCCAAATGGTTTTCGGGTATCGGACAGGAAGCTATTTCTGTTGGTGTGGCAAGTGCACTGAATAAAGATGAATTTATTTTACCAATGCACCGGAATCTCGGCGTTTTCACAACCCGTGAAATTCCTTTAAACCGTTTGTTCTCTCAATTTCAAGGAAAGCCTGGTGGTTTTACTCAAGGACGAGATCGTTCTTTTCATTTCGGCACACAAGATTATAAAATTGTGGGAATGATTTCGCATTTAGGTCCACAATTAGGAGTTGCCGATGGAATTGCTTTAGCAGATAAATTAAAAAAAGATAAAAAGGTTACTGTTGTATTTAGTGGTGATGGTGGTGCGAGTGAAGGTGATTTTCATGAAAGTATAAATACAGCTGCTGTTTGG
>JAYTSW010000484.1:0-12122 GCA_043745425.1 Sphingobacteriaceae bacterium
TATGATTGGCTCAGTATTAGTATTGGTCACAGTGGCAGGCGGCTTGTATATGGAGATGAAAAAGGGCGCAAAGTCATCTTGAACCTGACGAAGGGTATGCCAAAACGACAAAAACTGTAATTGGAACAGTAATTGATAATTAGTAAATATATAACTAAACAAAAAGAAAGGAAACATTAAAATGGCAATTGAAATCACCGACGCTAACTTTGATGAGTTAGTAATGAAAAGCGATAAACCTGTATTATTAGATTTTTGGGCAGAATGGTGCGGACCTTGCCGTATGGTAGGACCCATTGTTGAAGAACTAGCTAAAGAATACGAAGGTAAAGCAGTTATCGGAAAAGTTAATGTGGATACAAATCCAAACATTAGTATGAATTTCGGAATTCGTAACATACCAACCTTGTTGTATTTTAAAAACGGACAAGTTGTAGATAAACAAGTAGGCGCTGTACCTAAAGCTAATTTAGCTGCTAAGTTAGACGCACAATTGTAATCGGGTAGTTCCTATTATAAAACCCTGTTTCTTTTTTGAAGGAACAGGGTTTTTTTATTACATTGGTATCACTAAAATAAATTCTATGCAATCAAAGGCAGTATCGCCACAAGAGTATATTGATTCTTTACAGGAAGAGCGTAAAAAGCCAATGGAAGAATTAAGAAAGGCAATTAAAAAAAATCTTTCAAAGGAATATGCGGAATGCATGGCTTATGGAATGTTGGGGTATGTTATCCCACTAAAAGTATATCCAGCAGGTTATCATTGCGATCCTAAATTACCATTAGGTTATATGAACCTCGGTTCACAAAAAAACTTTATAGTTATTCATCACTTGGGTATTTATGGTGATAAAAAATTATTGGATTGGTTTGTAAAAGAATTTCCGAAACATTCTAAAGCAAAATTAGATATGGGAAAAGGTTGTATTCGTTTCAAAAAAATGGATGATATTCCCTATAAACTCATTGGCGAATTGGCAGGTAAGCTGAGCGCAAAAGAGTGGATTACGCTTTATGAAAAAGCGCTTGCTTCGCGAAAAAAATAAAAACAAACGTCTAATTAATAGCATCCGACGAACATTCTACTTATAGAACAAAAATGAAAAAACTCCTCTCAATAGTATTTCTTTTTCTAGGTTTTGTAACTTTTTCCCAACCAATAGTAAAAATTGGAATGAGTTTGGAAGAAGTAAAAAAAATATTTCCGAATGCAACAGAAAGTAAATATGAGAAAACAATTATTCTCGTGCGTAGCGATACCATCCATGGTTTGGGCTCAAGCTGGTCTTATAATTTTGAAGGCGGAAAATTAAATTACTTTTTATTTAATATTTACATTGGCAACTTAAGCGAAACGAATTTTAAAAAATGTTTAAAGGCTACAAAAGAAATTATTGACGATTACACCAAATGGTACGGCGAGCCAGATGAAGAAATAACAGGTAATTTAAAATATGTCGACCCTTATAAAAAGAAACATTATGGTTACGACGTTATTGAAGCCCGCTGGAAAAATGTAAGCGGACAAAAAATGAAAGTAGAATTTACGTTTATGGGAGGCAAGGGCGAATATCAATTTCTTGTGGTAATAAATCATTTTAATAAAGATTATCCTTATTACGAGTAATATTGTGATTACATTTGTAAAATGAAATTGGCGAGATTATTTTTTATTCTGTTTCTTTTCTTGTTAGGGTGCACCATACTTAATCCGGTTCGTAAATCGCCTTATAAAACATTTAGAACTAATTCCGTAAAAAAGCCGTTTGATCTTATTATTGTTCCTGGTGTTCCCTATTCTAATTATAAATGGAATCAAGTAATGCGCTTGCGTATACAATGGTCGAAGTTTTTATTGGATAAGAAGTATGCTACCAATATTATGTATTCGGGTGGAGCGGTTCAAACGCCTTTTATCGAGAGCAGAATAATGGCTTTGTATGCACAAGCAATGGGAGTTCCGGTTGAAAATATATTTACCGAAGAAAAAGCAGAGCATAGCACCGAAAATATTTATTACTCCTACAAACTCGCTAAAGAAAAAGGATTTAAAAATATCGCCTTAGCAACAGATCCTTTCCAAATAAATAATTTAAAATCTTTTATTAAAAAACATAAATTGGAAATAACGTTAATGCCAATTTTATTAGATACTGTTTTAATAATGGATAAAACCGAGCCAAAAATAAATCCTTCATCAGCAAGAGTTGATTCTGCTACATTTATCCCCCTAAATAAACGTGAAGGCTTTTTTAAAAGGCTTAGAGGCACCGCTGGTAAAAACATTGATTATACGAAGTAGTATCAAGTCTTAACCTCACCCGTCTCGGTTTTTATAGGTGATAATCCTTCAATGAAGAGGAAAATGCCCTCTCCTTAGGGAGAGGCGCGCGCGCTTTGCGTGGTGGGTGAGGTTGTACATCCCAACTAAGTAGTGTGTTACATTAAATCCCTAAACATCCCAAAAACTTACGTCTTTACACGTAATAAAAATGCCTTTTTTTGGCCTTGTGTTTTATTTATAAATTGTTTGTATCTTAGTTGAAGCGAAGGATAAATATTCACAATCGATTGGAAGTATTTGTACCAAAGGTATCCCTTTGGGATTTGTGGTGCCAAGCCGCTAGTTATAGGCAATAAGCGCGGACATTCCGTTAGACATAATAATTCGTAGACAAAAATGACAAATGTAGACTTTAACCCGTTCGGGACAGAATCAATTATAGTAAAATTCACGTGCGACAATTGTGACCACGAAGTTACAAGTGACGACATTTATATTCCCTCACCGAATTATGCTGCTGAGACGGCAAGTGACAGCTATAACGACAATGACGGTTCTGCTATTTGCGAAAACTGTAGTAAAGAATTTGAAATAACTGTCTATGTTAGTTACGCTGGTGGTAGCATAGACATTCAAGACATAGATGATGATGATGTTATCGAAGTTATTGAAAATCAAGAAAAACTCGATGAGTATTATGACGAACAAATCAACTCCATAATATTCAATTCGGGCAATATTTTAAGCTTCATAACGGAATTAGAGAATCTGAAAAAATTAAACAATGAAACAATTGGAGATACAGAATTACAAAACACTTTAAAACGACAATTATATTCTGGAGCGATCACCTGTTTAGAAGATTTTTTATCCCAAACCTTAATTAAAGCCGTTTTGAGTAACGAAAAGTTTTTCAAGAATTTCGTAAGGACTTTTCCAGGTATTAATGCAAGGAAATTTTCATTAAGTGAAATATTTGAAAAACAGCAAGGACTTAAAGACATTGTAAAAAAAGAACTATTGGATATAATGTATCATAATTTGCCAAAGGTAAAGCCAATTTATAAAAACACTCTTGGAATTGAGTTTCCTGACATAGCGGACTTAATTAAAATTGTTTTGACGCGTCACGACATGGTTCACAGAAACGGTAAAAGCAAAGACGGAGCCATAATAGAAATAAATAAAGACATCGTAGACGATGTTATAAATAAAGTAGAAGCCTTTGCAAAAGATATAGAAATGAAATTTGCGGACATTGACAAAAATGTCGATTAATCTATGTGGCGCTTACAGACTATAACAGCAAGCAAGCACAATTTTTTGCGTGTTAACGCTCAGATGCATAACTTGGACAAACAAAAAAACTGTTGCCTGCTTGCAAACCGTTAGGGGCAAGTTTTAGACGGACGACTTCGGAAAGGACATTCAAAGTAAAAGTATAAATTTATACCATAAAAAAACAGACAATGAAAAAGACAATTTTAATTAGTGCTTCATTAGCTCTTTTTCTTTCCTGCTCGAAAGAAAAAATAGACTATTACCCTTATTGGGCTAAAAATTTCGGAAAAATTTCAGCCTACGAAATGACGGACTATTATTCAAAAAGTATTGAAAAAGAAAACTCCGATTCAGGATATTATTACAGAAGCAGATGTAATTTATTGCTCGGTGTAGATGAAAAGAAAGGCGATAAATTTGTTCAAATTGCTTTCCAAGATATATGTAAAGCAATAGAGCTAAATCCAAATTTTTTAAATGCTTATTACTGGAGAGCATTTATTAATAACTACAATTCAAAATACACCGAAGCATTAAATGACTATAATAAATTTATCACCTTAAATGACAAGGAGGTAAAAAGAGACACATTTTACACTTCTAATTCTCTTTTAAGAAGAGGCGTAATTAAATTCGAGCAGTTAAAAGATTATGCCGGAGCGTTAACCGATTTTAATACTGTTATAAAACTTTATCCTGACAATTCGGAGGCGTACGATTTTGCTGGTTATATGAAACTAATGCAACACGACACTACCACAGGAATGGAACTCGTAAATAAATCCCTAGAATTAGACCCTCAAAACATTTCCGCATATTTAACGAAAGAACTTTTTTATAACGGAGTTAAAAATAGTATTGCTGTAAGAATGGAATTATTTGATAATGCAATAAAAATTAATCCAAGCAGTCCAGACTTACTTTTCAGAAGGGCAAACTTAAAATTAGCCCTTGATTCCATTGACGATAAATATAATGCTTGTCAAGACTTAGTTGAAGCAGAAAAAAACGGACACCCAGAAGCAAAGGCTTTCTACGAACATTATTGCGTTAAACCCGAATTACAAATCTTACAACATAAAGCAGAAAAAGGTGGTAGCGATTACAGAAGCATATTTGTTTTAGTAAAAAACAATTCGGGTGTTCTTCAAGAGTATGTACAAGTAAATGCAACTTGGTATGACAAAGACGGAAAGCTTGTTGGAAAAGGCATGGGCAATACGACAAATTTAGCTGACGGAGCAAAGAGAAATATTGAGGTTCATTGCTCTGACATTATTGGTGGCGTAAAATATGAATTAGAAATTGGCAAGACACCGTTTTAAATAAATAGACCAAAAATGAAAGCGAATGAGGTTACGCCCGAGAAATGGCGACAAGACACAAATTATCCTATACGAATACTGTATGATGCATCTAATCCGCTTCTTCGCAAGCCCCAAAACGTTAGCGGTAAATTGTTACGTTCATTCCAAAAAAACATTTATCTTTAAACAAAAAATATATAATATGAAAAAAACAATAATGACATTGACTGCGGTTATCGGTACGACAATCGCTTTTTCACAAACCTTTACTCCTGGTTATTACATCGTTAATTCGACAGCAAAGTTCGCAGTTATAACTCCGGGCGGTGAAGACTTCGACTTAGATGAAGCGAAAAATTGTTACAATTATCCAACGGCAGATGAACTAATGACGGATGCAGGAGAAGTTGTAATAGCATATGAAGTATCAGGTGGAAAAGTATTAGCGTTTGACCCAAGCGGTAGACAAATGGTTTTTGAAAACATTAATTGTTTGACAAAAGCTCCGACTCCAGCGGGTGCAGGAATTTGTATGTTAACAGAAAGCATTCAACTTTTAGACGGCTCAGCTATTGAATCAGGTGATTATTATTGGGCAATCGGTCAAGATGTTGCTAAATCAACAATTCAAATTCAAGTCGCTGACGGAAAAACTTTTGATATCCCACAATCAAAAATGATTTTACTTGGTGCATTATTGAAAAAAGAATTGAAGGACGTTGCATTTAAAGCGGTAGGGAATTAAGAATCTAACCGAAACTCTTACCGAAAAGTAAAAACCTGAACAGAACCCACGGAGCAGCGTTTAATCCTTATGTGTTATGGGCAAGTTTTGGACTGACATCTCATTTAACAAAATCATTTGACATTATTAATATATTTCTATTTAAAAAGAAAAACAATGAAAAAAGCAATTATTATCCTTGAACTATTTATCGCTAGTTCTTTAATAGCTTGTAATGGTAAAACTGACAATAACGCAGACAGCCATCTAAATCAAACCACAAATTTGACGACAAGCGAAATTGTTGTCGACTTCACAAAAACTTTTCAAGGGACAATAAATAATAAATATGAAATTGAAATGAACTTGACCAAAAAAGGTTCAACCGTTACTGGTTCTTATAAATATACTACGCAAAATAGCTCATTGACACTTAAAGGGACTATTGACGCAAATGGCAATATTAACTTAAGTGAATTTAATTCTAAAGGAAGCATTACAGGTGTGTTTAAAGGTAATTTAATTGGTCCTTCGATTTCGGGAACATGGGAAAAACCAGATGGCAGCAAATCTTTTCCTTTTAAAGCTAGTGAGCAGAGTGTGGAAAAAATTTCTCCTACTTGGGCAGGCAATTACATAGATGAGTTTGGGAGGGTTTTAACAGTATCAGCACCTAAGGCCGATGGTGAAATTAGTTTTTCTGTAGTACTAGCGAACGCTAATTGCGAGGAAGGAGAATTTTCCTGGAAAGTATACTTAGAAAGTGACAACAAAGCATTTGGTGCTCAAGATGACATTAAAATCCAACTCGTTCGCGACGACGATGACACTATTACAATTACTGAAGATAGCCCTATTGGTACACACGGGGCAAGATGTGGCGACACTGGAGGGACTTACAAAAGAAAAAAATAATCAAAATATACATGATATGAATTTTTCAACTTTAACGAAAGAATATGAAGACAGCAAAGAGGTAGTGTTCGTAAAAATGAAGCTTGAGTTTATCAATGAAAAAACGCATATGGACATTAAAAACGAAATAAATTCAAAAAATCAAATTATTTTAATTGATCTGCAAATGAGTGGCGGTGAGTATCACACATATTCCAACGAAAATATTGAATACGAACTTCGAGACTTTATTAAGCGTAACATGCATAAACTACTCAATGACTTTTTGCCATTTCGCAAGAGGTAAACTAACCGCAGAAAATACCAACTCATAAAACGGTCTCGCTCCATTTTTTTGCGTGTTGACGCTCAAATGCGTAAATTGGACTTAGCAAAAAACCAGACAAAGCCCGAAACCGTTATCTCGTATTTGTTTTTGTGCCTACTTTGTATTCTTATTCGTATTTGGCTTTAATTGCAGATACAATTCCTCCTTCACCGCCAAGGATTAAAAGCAATAGTAGATATAAAAGGAAATGTGACATTAACTTGGGATAAAAATCCAGAACAGGATGTACAAGGGTATAAGATTCTAAAAGCAAATGCATTGCACGAGGAATTTGTCCAAATTAATAAGGAGTTTACCCGTGAGGCAAAGTATAATGATAAATTAAATTTAAAAACGCTTACAAGAACTATTTTCTATGCAGTTATTGCTACTGATAAACGTTATAATAATTCTTTCAAGAGTATACCTATCGAAGTTAAACGTCCAGATACAATCGCTCCTGTAAAACCTATCATTACTAATTTAGAAGTAAAACAAAATGGAATAAAAATAAATTGGATTAATAGTAGCAGCGAAGATGTAAAGTATTATGTTCTGTACAGAAGCACCGAATTGCAAAACAGAGAAATCAAGTTAAAAGATTGGCAGGCAAAAGACAGTTTAAAATATTTGATGGACACCACAGTCGTTTTAGGTGAAGGCTATAAATACCGTTTATTGGTTGGCGACGAGGATGATAATATCAGTGTTTCCAATAACCCTTATGTAAAGTTTGAAACGGGTTACCGCAAAAAAATGACTAACATTAAATTTGAAGTTGACCGAACAAAAAAAACCATAAAACTAAAATGGAATACGAACGAAAAAGAAATTGAAAAATATATTTTGTATAGAGCTAAACAGGGCGCGCCACTCACCGTTGTAAAAACATTTGACGCAAAAACAAATGAGTTTACTGATTCTACTCTCAATATCGGCAACATTTACGAGTACAGAATAAAACCTGTTTACATCAACGGCGCAGAAGGCATCATAAGCGATGCAATTATCGTTGAGTATTGATTATCAATTATTTGTAACTTAAGGTAAAATAAAATTTTAAGTATATTATCGTATATTTACGTATATATTTTAAATTTTAAGTATAATTTACGTATATTTACGTATATTTACGTATATTTTGATAAATGAAGCCAATTGTACATACTTTTCCGTTAAACATTGATTTTAAGTTAATCAATGAGCTTAGTCGTATTGATAAATTTGGAGGCTCTTGGTTAACTGTGGAGAAACGTGAGGGACAAAGTTTGAAGCAGTTAAAAACACTTGCTACTGTTCGTAGTGTCGGTTCTTCAACGCGTATTGAAGGTTCAAGATTAACTGATGATGAAGTAAAAGTATTAATTGAAAAACTACACGTCGCCACTTTAGAAGAAAGGGATGCGCAGGAAGTAATTGGCTATTACGAAGTGATGGATGTAATTTCAGAATCGTTTAACGAGATTGAAATATCAGAAAGTAGTATTAAAAATCTGCACAATATTTTATTAAAGCACAGCACAAAAGATGAGTGGCACAAAGGTGATTACAAACAACACAGTAATGTAGTTGAAGCAACTCATGCAGATGGAAGCAAGCATGTGATTTTTAAAACTACAGAGCCAGGTTTTGCAACGGATGACGCTATGCGTAAATTAATTTTCTGGTATCACACCGATACAGAAACGCATCCAGTAGTTAAATGCGCTTTGTTTGTTTATGATTTTCTTAGTATTCATTCTTTTCAGGATGGAAACGGAAGGCTAAGCAGATTATTGGCAACACTACTGCTTTTAAAAAACGGATACAATTGGGTGGAGTATGTAAGCTTTGAGCATGAAATAGAAAGCCGTAAAGCAGAATATTATAGCGTGTTGATGAAATGTCAGGAGCAAAGACCTAATGAAGATGTATACCCTTGGTTAATGTTTTTCTTAAATTGCTTAAATAATATTCAAGTACAATTATTAAAAAAACTAACAGCCGAAGGAAGTGCGTCTCAAATTTCTCCTCGGGATAAAAAGATTTATGTATATATAGATAATCATCCTGGGTGCAAATCGGGAGAAATATCGGATAAATTAGATATTCCATTGCCAACCATAAAAAAAATTCTGGCTGAAATGGTGGAGAAGAAGATAATAATTAAGAGTGGTATAGGGCGAGCGACCAACTATACAATTGATTAGCCTTACATAAATTAATAAAAAAAATCCCTCTCGGCTTAGCTAGGAGGGATTTTATTTTAAAACAATTTCTTATTTCGTCACGTTAGGATCTAATTCAAAGTTCAGAGTTTCATCTTTTAACTTAACGGCATCTGTCTCGGTAAAAGTGCCTTTAAATAAAATTACCATGTTTACTTTTTGCATGTCGGTAGCCTTACCGCCTTCCATGCGATTCCATTTAAAAGTAATTTTTTCGCTTTTGCCTTTCAGTAATACAATAGGGGTAGAGCTTTTTTTCTCATTGGCAATTTCAGTTCCATCAGGCATTTTAACCGTAGCTTTTCCCGGGTTAATAACACCAATTTTACTTCCTGTATAGCGGCATTCAAATTTCGCTTCTGTTTTATCAGTTTCTTTTGTTAGGCTGCTCAAGGTGCAATTGAATCCGCCTGACTCAAAATCATTGGCTGAGCCTAATTTAAAATCGGCTACTTCATCAACTGTTCCTTTAGTCGATATTTTATATATACCTCCCATTACAAAACTGTAATTGGTAACTAAATAATCGGCTGAAACTAAATTCACAACTCTGTGATCCGAATCAGCAGGATAAACCATTAATACTTTTTCTTTTGGTTTTGCTTCTTTATCACCCACTTTAAATGTACTTTCTTCGGGTTTGTACATTAAAATATCGTTGGTTTTATTGGCAATCTTTAATTTAAACTTGGTTAACTCTTTATTCGAAAAACCGTTGTTAGTAGTGACTGTAAAGTCATCCGATTCAAGGGTAATGTCTTTATAATAAATTTCTTTATATGTTTTTTCTTTTTGACCCTGCAAAGCTCCCGCTAAACATGACAATACTGTAAGGAACGTTATCGTTTTTTTCATAGCCATAAATATAAAAAAAAATCCCGAACGTGAGTCCGGGATTTTTTTAATCTAATTCGTAAGAATTATTTTACGTGCTTAGAAAGAACTTTTGCAAGTTCAAACATAGAGATTTGAGCTTTTCCGCCAAATACTACTTTTAACTTAGCGTCAGCATTAATCATGCGACGGTTTTTCTTGTCTTGCAAGTTGTTTTTCTTAATGTAATCCCAGATTTTTTTAACCACTTCTGTTCTTGGTCTCTGAGCGCTTCCGATAACTTCAGCTAAAGCTGGGCTCATCGATAACGGTTTCATGAAAGCTGCGTTTGGCTTTCTTTTTGTTTTTGATTTAGCTGCTTTTTTTGGAGCTGCTTTTTTCTTAGCTGCTTTCTTAGGAGCTGCTTTTTTCTTAGTTGCTTTTTTTGCCATGATTAATAGGTTTTGTTTTTGATTAATTATGAGTCAAAAATAGATAATAACTTGTAACCACAAAAATTTTTGAGAGGGAAACGCAATAATACTATTAACAAAATAATAACATGACCCCAATGGAGGCAGCTTTTTTTCATTGGTATTTTCATTAAAAAAAATTGATTTCCCCAATGAGAAATGTGGTTTTTAGAATTAATTTTTGACGCTAAAAAAAGTTCCGATTATTGTTAATAACATCTTTTCCGAAGGGGGATATAAGCAAAAATCGAAAATCGACCGAATTTGTATTGGTAAATCGCTAAAAAACTGATTTTTCTCCTCGTAAAAATTGAATTTTACCAATGAAAATCTAGTATAATTAAAATTTTATAAACGTAAGAAAAGTAGGGGCTAAATGAAAAATCCCTTATACCGTACTTTAAAATGTAAGCAAGGTATAAGGGATATAAATAATTTCAGTTTATCTGAATAAGCCTAAGGTTCCGTTTTTAGTTATCTCTTTATCGTCAAAGCCAATTGCTTTCACGAAGTAAAAATAAGTGCCATCAGTGGCTTTATTTCCATTGTCACAGATACCGTCCCATGCGGCTTTCGGCCCTGAGAACTCGTACATTTTTTGTCCCCAACGATTAAATATCTGTAAAAATATTTGCTTAACCCCGGTGGATTGAATTGTGAAAATATCATTCACGCCATCGGCATTAGGTGTAAACACATTGGGAATTTCAATACTTAAACCATCATTTACTACAATTGTAAAGCTGGCCGTATCTGAACATGTACCTGAGGTAGCAATTAAGGTTACAACAAAACTACCGCTACTATTATAGGTTGTAGATGAATTGGTTTGTGTTGATGTGCTACCGTTTCCGAAATTCCAGCTATAGTTAATAGCACCTGTACTAGTATTTGTGAAGTTTACAGTTAATGGTGTTACACCTGTGGTCAAGTCGCTTGTAAATCCTGCTATTACGGTTGTATTTATTATTGCGACGGTTGACGTTGCCATACAACCAGTAATCGGATTAGTAATTGTTAAAGTATAAATACCAGCTTGATTAACCACAGGACTAGGTGTGTTGGAGCCAGAGACAATTCCTGTTCCCGACCAACTATAAGTAACACCTGAAGTTGTAGAAGAACCATTTAAGGTAAAAGTACCTCCACATGGCAATGCGCTAGAAGTTCCTGCATTAACATTCGGAGCGGTGGTATTATTATTTACAGTATATAAAACGGAAGTTGAACAACCATTTGATGGATCTGTTACATCGACTGTATAAGTGCCAGGAAGAGTTGTTGAAATAGTAGATGTTGTTGCTCCTGTCGACCAGCTATAAGTAATTCCTGTACTAGGTGTTGATATAACTGTTAAAACAGCAGTGTCAGTACCCGGAGCACAACCAATACCTAATGTAGAAGTGGAAGAACTAAGCGTAGCAGTAGGTGCAATTGTATTCCCTGTAATACTTATGGTCATAGTATTATTACATCCGTTAGCTGCGTCAGCGAACATAACTGTATACGTTCCGTTTTGATTAACACTTACGCTTCCATTGTTTGCTGAGCTTGTTATTCCCGTTCCTGTCCATGTATACGTTAATCCTGTTGATGGTGTATAGGCAGGATTAATAATCACATTAGGATTAGCACAGGAAATAGAATTAACTGTAGGTGTTACTACAGCGGGTATGATACTATTATTAGAAACCGTAACAAATGCAGAGGATGTACAGCCATTAACTGCAGTTAGTAGGCAAGAATAAGTGCCCGCAGTTGTAAATGTTGGCGTAGTGGTATTACTTCCACTACTTATAGCTGTAGCT
>JAYTSW010000485.1:0-3223 GCA_043745425.1 Sphingobacteriaceae bacterium
ACTCACTAAAAAACTGGTGATTGTACCGGTAGGAAATGCGAGTGCAACAAGTAATTTGCAAAGTGATTTAAATAAAATATTTCAGCAGGCTAACGTAACGTGGAGCGTAACTGAAAAACCAAGTTATACTTTTAATTTAGGAAATGACGGATTAGAAAACGCAGACGCAACTTTGATGAGTAAGTACAGTACTGAAATGCGCGCCTTGCGTGATGCTTACAAACAAAGCGCACCTGATTATGATAAAGAAGCGTATTATGTTTTTGTTGTAGATAAATTTAGTGATGCGGCGATAAAAGGTTACATGGTGCGTGGCCGCGCTTTAGGATTTGTGGCAAATGGCGCCACTGCAAAAGAAGTAGCCCACGAATTAGCACACGGTGCGTTTGGTTTAGAGCACACATTTCCTTCAATAGGAAAAAAAAGTAGCGATAATTTATTGGATTATGGAAGTGGGACGGAGTTGGGGAAGGTGCAGTGGGAGGAGATGCAAAATCCTAAACCGTTCCCAAGCTGGAATGATGATGAAGATGACGCTTCTATGGTTGATGCGGAATACTTTTCAAAATATAATCCAAACGGTAATTCGCAATCAGATGGTATTTTTCCAAAGTGGTTTTGGGATAATCAAGTTGCTTCTGTTGCCGGACTTCCGGTTTATTGTGGATTTATTGATGCAGCTTGTGGTGATGTGGAAGCAATAGTTGATTTAGCCAAAGTTTATAATTGTTGGAATATATTGACAGGTGGTTATAGTTTGGGGTCTCAGGAATGTAAAGACATACGAAAAAAGACTTTAGAGACTGGGAAGTTTGTTTTAACACTTATCAAATGTAATACCATCTCTTCTCCAACGGATAGAGAATGCATTGAGACAACCCTTTTGGTTAATCAACAGATTGAAGAATTACTTAAAGGGATGGGCCAAACCACTTTAACTGAAGCACAATATAACTACGGAAAAGCTATTTGGTTTATCGGTTCTTTTTTTGTCGGTGCCGGCGAGGCAGTTGCAATTGTTAAAGGTGGTATAACAATTACTAAAGCGTACGTTGTTCTAAATAAAATGAAGCCGTTTATTAATTCGATTAAAGCTTTCGTGTCTGCTGGAATAAAAGGTCAAAGAGTTGGAAAGTCTATAATGTTCGCTCTCGAAGGAAAGAACATAGCACTAGTTGATGCTTTTGGTGTTATTACAATTAAAAGTGAAATAACGACCTGTGAAACCGTTATAGGTAGTTTAGGTAAAAGAAAAGTAAACATTAACGGAACAATTGTTGAGAAAGAAGTTACTATTGGTAAAAATCAGGCGGGCGAGGTTGGGGTATATGTGAAGGAAATTGAAGGATTAATGCCAAATAATTTTTTCGAGAACGTAAATGACCTTGGTGCAACATTTGATCAGTATCAAAAACTAAGTAGTACTGTTAGGGGAGAAATATTTAGTTATTACAAGCAGCAGAAATGGGACAAACTTGATGAAATTTTCAAGCAATATAAATTAAACGGTAGTTGGCCACCCGCTAACGGTGCGTACAATATCATTGACAATATTGTCATAACAAAGGGAATGAAATTTGATAGATATCAGGATTGGTTTAGATTGGGCGACAACGGTAAGCCTTTATTTGGCGGTAGTTTTACTTCTCCAATTAATGGGAATCCGTATCAATACTCGCAGAGAGCACTTAAATCTTTAGAATCTCAGAATGCTTTGTATTACGAAATAGAAATCCTTAAGGACTTACCAATTAAAGGACAAAGTGGAGAAGTTATTCCATGGTTTGGTCAAGTTGGAAAAGGGAAGCAAACAATGTTTAAATTTGATAACAATTATAAAGACTTTCAAAAACTAATAAATGATGGATTTATTAAAATAACAATTAAAAAGTCTCCAAATGGGCAATATAATCAATGGGTAGGAACTGTGTTTAAATCTAATTAATCATGAATATTGAAATAAATAGACCATTCTCTGTTTTAAAAAAAATATTATTACCCACGAATTCTTTCATTGGTTCAGAAATTTATGATGGGGTAGAGATTGAATATTCTTGTATAGAATGCTCAAAAAAAAATGTTGTTAGAATAGATTTTTTTAAGAACTATGATATTTTGGACAGCTTGTTTAAGGGACAGAACTTCATAACAAAGGATAATTTGATAAAAAATGGGCTAGCATTATCTTCTAAGAAATTTCAGTCACATCTTGGTGATTTGGTGGTTTCTAACTTCGCGGCTAACTATTTTGGATTTAAATGTCCAAATTGTAATGCGACATATATTACCGTGTTTGGTGTTGGAGAATCTCAACCTGGAAAAAATGAATGCTACGTCTCGGGCATATGGAGTATTGATATATAGAATGTTATTCTTGATGACATGCTCGGATTGCAAATCTTTAGTGTTCGAAACGCCTTCTAACATTCTACTTTTCAAAAGTTTAATAAAGATAGTAAATAATCGATGTCACAAAGCAAGAACTTTGCAGGATGAATGCATCTGCTTTATTAAATCTCATCCCAGTTAGTGAATTAGAATTTTTATCAGCTGAAACAAAAGTTGATTATCAGGTGAAGAAATTAACAGGCTCAACAATGTTTCGCTTGATATTATTTTCAATGCTAAATAGTAATAGGGCAAGCTTGCGAATAATGGAAAGCTTTTATCATTCTGCAACATTTAAAGCTTTATCCGGCAAGGAATACAGCACTACTAAATTTAATTCCATCCGAGACAGAATAACAACCATAAAATTTGAATACTTCGAGAAAATATTTTATTTGGTATTCGATAAATTTTCAAGCAAATTCAGCAAGAAGGATTCCTTAGTACGTTTTGATAGTACGATGGTGGCTGTATCGTCAAAATTAGTTGATTGGGGCATGAAAGTCGGTCACAAAACAAATAAAAAGCAATTGAAATTCACAATCGGAATGAAGGATGCCTTTCCCTGCCACGTTGAAGTATTTAAAAATCAAAAAGAATTAAGTGAAGATAAAACTATCCCCGAAGCGATCTTAAATTATAAAGAAAATAAGGAAGGTATTATTGTTTTTGACCGAGGGGTTAGTTCAAGAAAAGTCTACGACAAATTCAGCAACGACGATCTTCGGTTTGTAACAAGAGTAAATACAAATATTGTGTATAAAGAGTTGAAGCAAAATAAAATTTTAAAGCAAAAAGATGCGAATTTAAAAATTAATCAGGATGTTTCGGTTTT
>JAYTSW010000486.1:0-3222 GCA_043745425.1 Sphingobacteriaceae bacterium
CCGTAACTGATGATGTTCGCATTATTCAAATCGACAGCGTTGGTATGTATGCGTTGCGTATTTATGGTAATATAGAATTACAATTAAACGGACAAGGTATTTCGAAAGAGCGCGTGCATATTTTAACGCCCGGTTCTTCGTTGCGTAGTTCTAAAGTAAAACCAATTTATTATTCAGATATCATTGGCCGTTTTCTTGCTGATGCGAGCAAAGCAAAAATTTCATTCGAAGCAAAAAATATTGAATACAAATTTAAAGGCGGTAAATTAGGGTTACGCAACATTAATATCCGCGAAGAAAGCGGAAAGTTAATTGGTATTATGGGAGGTTCCGGTGCCGGTAAATCCACTTTATTAAACGTATTAAATGGTGTTGAGATTCCGAGCGGCGGAGAAGTTTTAATTAACGGAAAAAATATTCACAAAGATAAAGAAGCCGTTAAAGGTGTAATTGGTCACGTTACACAAGATGACTTATTAATAGAAGAACTTACTGTTTACCAAAACTTATTTTACAATGCTAAATTATGTTTCGGAAATTTAAACGATGAGGAAATTGCAAAAAAATGTATTTCGTTATTAGCTGACTTAGGTTTAACTGAAACAAAAGATCTTAAAGTTGGTTCTCCATTAGAAAAAACAATTTCAGGCGGGCAACGTAAGCGTTTGAACATTGGTCTTGAATTAATTCGTGAACCATCGGTGCTTTATGTGGATGAACCAACTTCTGGTTTATCATCACGTGACTCCGAAAACATTATGGACCTTTTAAAAGAATTAGCTTTAAAAGGGAAATTGATTTTCGTTGTTATCCATCAACCTTCATCAGATATTTTTAAAATGTTTGATAAATTACAGATTCTTGACGTAGGCGGTTATCCAATTTATTACGGAAATCCAGTTGATGCTGTTTCCTATTTCAAACGTTTGGTTAATCACGTTAACTCAGAAGAAAGCGAATGTTGGAATTGCGGTAACGTAAATCCTGAATTAATTTTTAATATTATTGAAAGCAAGGTATTGGACGAATACGGTAACTTAACATTTAACCGTAAAACAAGTCCGGCCGAGTGGAATAAAAATTATGTTGAATTAATTGAAAGCGGTATTGGTGATATTAAACATCAGGATGAAATTCCGGAAGCGATTTTTAAAATTCCAAATAAATTAAAACAATTCAATGTGTTTATTAAGCGTGACGTGTTAAGTAAATTAACCAACACGCAATATTTATTGATTAACTTCATTGAAGCACCTTTATTAGCTTTCATTTTAGCGTTTTTAGTTCGGTATTTTAATACCGATACGGAGACAGGTCGCGGTTATCTTTATCGCGAAAACGAAAATATGCCAGCGTATATGTTCATGTCAGTTGTAGTTGCTTTATTTATTGGCTTAACAGTGAGCGCCGAAGAAATTATCCGCGACCGTAAAATACGGAAACGCGAATCGTTTTTAAATTTAAGTAAAGGGAGTTATTTGTGGAGTAAAATAATTATCATGTTTGTTTTATCTGCTATACAAACTTTAACCTTTGTAATAGTTGGCAACGCAGTATTAGGTGTTAAAGGCATGTATTTAGATTATTGGATGGTGTTATTTACCACATCTTGTTTTGCCAATATGTTAGGATTAAATATTTCATCCGCATTTAATAGTGCTGTTACCATTTATATTTTAATTCCTTTTTTAATTATCCCGCAATTATTATTAGCTGGCGTGGTAGTTAAATTTGATAAACTAAATCCTGCTTTAGCAGACCAAGGTGGTGTTCCAGTGGCGGGTGAGATAATGGCCAGTCGCTGGGCTTTTGAAGCTTTAGCAGTTAATCAATTTAAAGAGAATGATTACGAGCGCAATTATTATAAATTCGATAAATCAAAAAGTGTTGCTCAATACATAAAAATTTACTGGATACCGAAATTGCAAGGTAAGCTAACTAAGATTGACAACGAATTAAAATTAGGAAAAAAACTTAGCGACATTAAAGCTGATATTGAACTGGTAAAAAATGAAATTACGAAGGAGAGCGGACAATCAAAAAAAATAAAGTGTGAAGTTCTTCCTTCAATTAACACAACTGCATTTAATGAAGCTGTTGTTGCCGGTATTAAAGATTATTTAAAACGCCTTAACGATTATTATAACACTCTTGAGAATACTTCTTATACCAAATCTGATGCTGTAACAAATAAAATGACAGCGAATAATCATGAGCCTGAGAAATCTATCTTTTTAAAACTACAGGATGATTATGAGAATGAAAGTTTAAATCAGTTATTGAAAAACTCCAATAACATGGGCGAACGTTGTCTAGAAAAAGACGGGCGTTTAATTCAACAAATTGATCCGATTTTTCAGGATCCTGCCGATTCAAACTTTGGACGTGCGCACTTTTTTGCACCACGTAAAAAGTTTATGGGCGCTCTGTATCCAACGTATTGGTTTAATATTTTAGTGATTTGGATGATGAGCTTATCCTTAATGATTATGCTTTATTTCGATGTCTTTAAAAGAGTATTAGACCTCCTGGGAAGCATTCGCTTTACTAAGAAGAAGCAATTCTAAAAATACATTAACAACAAAAAGGCTGAACATACTGTTCAGCCTTTTTTATTACAACTGATAAAACTCATATTTAATTATGAGGAAAACCTCAGTTTTACCAATAAGCTTATCTTAAATTTACATTGTGAAACTATTTAAAATCACATCCATTGCTGTATTGTTGCTTGCTTTAAGTTATGCGTTCACAACCAAACTAAATTCAAAATCATTATCTCCCCACCAAGATGATGGTATGAGTATTGAAGAGTACTTAAGGAAAGTAGATAATAAAGATAAAATCGTGTTGGTTTATTTTCATGCCGATTGGTGCAAGCCTTGTGTAAAAATGAAGCCTGTAGTTGAACAATTGCAAGTTGAAGAAAAAGACAAGATGGAAGTATTAAGCATTGCCGTTGATGATAATCCTAAAATCGCTTTACATTTTGAGATTAATACTTTGCCCTTATTTTACATTTATAAAAATGAAAAAAAGGTTTGGGAAAATAATACGTTTATGAGTAAAGCCGATTTACAGAAAAAAATAAGAATGTATGAGTAACACCGTTGACTTCGGCTACGCTCAGTTACCGGTCATATTCAGGTGATGGCTATTGTATCTAAAATTAACGCCAGCGTATAAATAACGCCACTATTTTCTCCCCTTAAAGGGGAGACA
>JAYTSW010000487.1:0-3220 GCA_043745425.1 Sphingobacteriaceae bacterium
GCTCTAAAAATAGTTTTACCTTTTATATTCCTTTCTTTTTCATGTAAAAAGAATTTTGTTTGTACTTGTGGACCTAGTTATGCATCGAAACAAAGCTTCAATGTTTCTGCAATTTCAAAGATTCAAGCAAGAAAAAGGTGCTATAAAGAGTATAATAACGCGAATGGAATACCATCATCTGACATTATTTGTGATGCCAATTAAATTCTACAACATTTATTGAAAACTCCCCTAATTTTCGTTAGTAAAAGTATCCCAACAATTGTAATTACTGGTTAGCTCTTTTTCGGGATCTTAAAAGATAAATAATAGGTAATATTCCAACTGTGTTAAATAAAGCAAGAAAAATAAACATACTGAGATGATTATTTCTACCTGCCTTCCACATAGCTATTAATTTCCAAATGAGTTCCCAGATTGCTGCAATAATAATTATTGGGATTAATAAGTTTAAATTTTCTTCAGATAGTTGGCTCATGATTTCATATGTTAGCGTTAACCAAATTTAATTAAAATAAGGTTAGAATCAAATAATGAACTAATTTCCCTTTTACTATAAAATTCGCTCTATTTGAGTTAAAATGGAAGCGAATTAAAATCAAAACTCCCCCAATTTTAGTTAGTGTTAGTTTGCCAAACATTGTTATATTTACTCTCCGAAATTTAGCAACATGAAATTCAAAAAAATCACCCTTATTTTTTCTTTAATTTTTGTAACGTTTGTAAGCATTGCCGATGAAGGCATGTGGTTGCCGCAATTATTAAATGCTTTAACGATTAAAGACATGCAAAAGAACGGCTGTAAACTTACGGCTGAGCAAATTTACAGTGTAAACAAAGCGAGCTTAAAGGATGCTATTGTTCAATTTGGTGGTGGTTGTACTGCTGAGATTATTTCGGGACAAGGTTTAATTTTAACCAATCACCATTGTGGTTATTCATCTATTGTAATGCATAGCACTGTTCAAAAAGATTATTTAAAAAATGGTTTTTGGGCGATGAATAAGAATGAAGAAATTTATACTCCAAGCTTAACAGTAACATTTATTAATCGCATTGAGGATGTAACTTCAAAGGTAATGATGAATGTAAATGCAAATTATTCTGAACTTCAAAAAGATTCAGTTATAAAAGCAAATATTAAAAGTATTGAAGCGGCTGCTACAAAAGACACGCATTACGGTGCTTTTGTTCGTCCGTTTTATTACGGTAACGAGTATTATTTATTTATTACCGAAACTTTTAAAGATGTGAGAATGGTTGGTGCTCCGCCTGAAAGCATTGGTAAATTTGGAGGCGAAACAGACAATTGGATGTGGCCGCGCCATAATGCCGATTTTTCTTTATTCAGAATTTATGCGGGTAAGGATAATAAGCCAGCGGATTATTCGGTAGATAACGTTCCTTATAAACCAAAACATTTTTTACCAATCAATATTAAAGGTGCTAATAAAGGTGATTTTACTATGGTGTATGGTTTCCCAGGCAGAACTCAGGAATATTTAACTTCTTATGCTGTTGAAATGTTGGTGAATGAAGTAAATCCTCGTCGTGTTGGTTTGCGCGAAAAAAGGTTGGGGATTTTAGAGCAGGATATGAAGAAAAGCCCTGAATTGCGTTTAATGTACGCTAATACTTTTGCGAGCGTCGCTAATTATCATAAAAAATGGTACGGTGAAATGTTAGGTTTAAAAAAATACAATGCCATTGAAAAGAAAAAAGATTTTGAAAATAAATTCTTGGAAATCGCTAATGCAAATCCTGCCTATAAAGAGAAATATAATAATATGTTTAATCAGTTTAAGAAACTGTATTTAGAATATTCAACACTTAGTAAACAAGTGGATTATTACAGCGAATGTTTAATGGGAATTGATGGCATGCGGTATTGCATGAATTATATTAATTTGTATGCTGAATTGAAAAAGAAACAAGCCGGCAGGGATAATAAATTTGAAACTGTATTGGCTGGATTGAAAAAAACAATTCCTTTCAGAAACATGAATAAAGAAACGGATTATAAACTTTGTGTAGCGATGTTAAATGAATATGTAAAGGGCGTTGACAAATCAACTCGTCCGTATTATTTGGATTCATTATTGCAGGCGCATAACAACAGTGGGGAATCAGTTGCTAAATATTTGTATGACAATTCAAGTTTTATTGATAATGAAAAAGCGCAAGCTATGTTGGATCATTTTGAAAGAGATGCCTCTGTCTACGAACGCGACCCATATTATAAATTGGCTTCGAGTACAGCAAAATATTAGCAAACCACTGTAATGCCTCAAGCTAATTTCGATGAATTACAAATTACAGAACTCCAAAAGGAATATGTAAAAGCGATGCGTGAATTAATTAAGGATAAAAAGTTTTACCCTGATGCGAATTCAACAATACGAATTGCTTATGGAAAAGTTAACGATTATGCGCCACGTGATGGAGTAGAATATAGCTACTTCACAACATTAGATGGTGTTATGCAAAAGGAAAATCCCAAGGAAGATGAATTTATCGTTCCACAAAAATTAAAAGATTTGTATGCTAAAAAAGATTACGGTCCTTACGTTGCTAAAGATGGAAAACTGCATGTTGCATTTACAGCAAGCAATCATACAACAGGCGGAAATAGCGGTAGTCCGGTTTTAAACGGTAAAGGCGAATTAATTGGCACCAACTTTGACAGAAATTGGGAAGGAACGATGAGTGATGTGATGTATAACCCTAACCAATGTAGAAATATTACTTTAGATGTGCGTTATACTTTGTTCTTGATCGACAAATTTGCCGGAGCAGGATATTTGTTGAAGGAGATGAAGATAGTGAAGTAATCGATTTAATTGTTTCTCGCTTTAATAAATTCTTATCCTGAAAAGATAAAAAATTTATAGAAGAAAATTAACCCATAATCTACGACCCCTTCGGAGTCGAACCGTCAACACGAATTGGTTTTTTATAAACCTAAGATGCCTTCAGCATCCTTTATAATATTTAGTAAATCATTCCAAAGAGTATGAATTTGTAAAAAAAAACACGCTTAATCTATTCCCCCCTCTTCCACGAAATATTTTCATTACCCCTAAAAGGACAGAAGGTTTATAGACGGAAATCTGCCCTAGAATCTACGACCCCTTCGGAGTCGAGCCGTCAACACGAATTGGTTTTTTATAAACCTAAGATACCTTCAGCATCCTTTATAATATTTAGTAAATCATTCCAA
>JAYTSW010000488.1:0-12025 GCA_043745425.1 Sphingobacteriaceae bacterium
TGTCGCTAATAGTAAATACGTTCAAACGCCATACGGCACATTTTTATTAAAAACATTTTTCTCTGAATCGATGAGTATGGACAGCGGGGAAGAAGTAAGCTCACGCGAAGTAAAACGCATTTTAAAAGATTGTGTTGACAACGAAGACAAAAAGAAACCTCTTACAGATGATGCACTTTGCGACATTCTAAAAGAAAAAGGGTACAATATTGCAAGAAGAACTGTGGCTAAATACAGGGAACAACTGGATATTCCCGTGGCAAGGTTGAGGAAGGAATTGTGATTTCTGTAATTTGACCTCTTCAAAATTTTATCGTATCTTTAAAAGTATCAAAAAGCTTGTTTACATATTTATTCTTTTCCCTGCCTTATTTAAAGCACAAGGGATTATTGTTGGGGATACAACTTCGCCTAATATTATATATAACAACATAAAGGATACGGTGATTTTTATGGATTACCTAACAATGGGACCAGCCAATTTTGATATCGATAAAGATGCGTTAATGGATATTAGCTTTTACAATAATGTAACTTGGGGAGGCGGATTTACCAGAATTTATCTTGGAGTTTCTCCTATCTCTAATGTGGAGTTTGCCTTATCTTCTTCTTTTTGTTGCTCTACGGCAGATTCACTTCCAAAAAACTCAGTTATAGACAATAATCTTTTATGGCTTAATCCTAATCCCAGTAGTTGTGTGTTGCGTTATGAGTATTACTCTAGTAGTTATAGTGCAAATACGGGTTTGTTCCTAGGCCCCAGGATTCTTTATTTAGGTTTCCGAAAAATACTTCCAAATGACACCTTATATGGTTGGTTTTTGTTGAGAATGAATCCAACTATTCAAAACTCTTACGGTTCTAATTTTGAAATTCTATCTTTTGCATACGAAAAAAACATGGTTGGTATTAAAGAGAATAAAATGAATAGACCTATCGTTAAGGTTTACCCGAATCCAGTCGCAAATAAATTATTAATTGAAACAAATCAAGATATAAATGAGATTTATTTATATTCAGTTGAGGGTCGAAAAATAACTTCTCTGAATGCAAAAGAGAAAGAATTTGATGTTAGTTCAATCTCTGAAGGAGTGTACTTTTTACAAATAAAATTCACAGAAGGTGTTCTCAATAAAAAGATAGTAATTCAGAGATAATTTATTTCGCTCTCAAAAACAAAATCGCCCAAGAAACTTTAAGCATATAATAAACACTTCTGAACCCACTAATAGACGAGGTTCCACCATCACGGGCATCCATTAATACAGGCACTTCTTTTACCCGAATGCCTTTTTTAATTAAATACAAAGCAGATTCCGGTTCAGGATATTTTTTCGGATAATAGTTTACACATTCTTCAATTGCTTTTTTATTAAACGCTCTGTAACCGGATGTGCAATCTAAAATGGTTTGTCCGCAACGTAATTTTATTAAGCCGCTTAAAAAATTAATGCCTACTCGTCTCATAAAACTCGATTGAAAACCTTCTTTATCGATAAAACGTGAGCCAATGCAAACATCCGTTTCATTATTTAAAATGGGGGTAATTATTTTTATTAATTCTAATGGTGGGTGTTGTCCATCGCCATCCATTTGTACGGCCACATCAAAATTATTTTCATGCGCGTATTTTAAACCGCTTTGTACAGCGCCACCAATACCTAAGTTTATTGGTAAATCTAAATAATGATTGCTGTGTTTTTTTATTTCAGAGAGTGTATTATCGATTGACGCATCATTTACCGGCAGGGCAATAAGTTCGCAATTAGGCACGTTAATACTTTTTAATTGCTGCAAAATGCTACCAATGCTTTGTTCCTCATTATAGCAGGGTAAAATGATGAGTATTTTGGTGATTTTCTCCACTTTTTAAAGTATGCTAAGTTATCATTTAATTTTATTGGAAAATGCCCGATTTTAAGGGGATAAATTAAGACATTTTACGTATTTTTATCTCTTAAATTATGATCGAACGGGTTATAGAACATAAAGACAAACTACTAAAGATTTTGGCTCTTATTGCTATTTCGTTTTTATACCTTGGGCGGAGCTTTAACGATTTTCAAGAGCCCTTTATTAAAGGCGACGGTATCGAATACGTTATGATGACCGAAGCTTTCAAAAATCATTTTAGTCCTGATATTAATAAAGATGATTTAAAAAAGTTTAAAGAACGCTTCAGTAAATATCATAAATGGAATGATTTATTCGGCGGTGAAATTTTCGACCGTTTTATTCCTTATTTCGAGAACTCAAAAAACACCTACAAAGAAAACTCACAAATGGGTTTTTATTGTAACAAGAATCAGAAATGGTATTGTCAGCATTTTTTCTTTTATTCATTAGTTAACTTACCGGCATATGTTATTTTTAAGCATGAGGGACCCTTGAGGCCATTTTACATTATGAATGCCATATTTGTAATTCTGACATGTTTTTTTATTTTATTTTTCACGCCTTTCTCATTATTCAATCAGATTTTGGCGGCCTTGTGTTTTTGTTTCAGTTCCTGTTATTGGTATTTGGGATGGCAGCATACTGAAATTTTCACCACTTGTTTAGTGGTTTGTTCAATGGTGGCGCTCTTCCGAAAAAAAAATTATCTCGCTATTTTTCTATTGGCATTGGCTTGTCTGCAAAACCAGCCTTTGACTTTATTAATGGGATTGTATGTTTTAATTACTTTAAAAGACAGAGGATTTAATCTTAAAAATAGTTTAAAAACCGGAGCGATTGCTGCGATAGCGATTATCCCGCCATTATTTTATTACATCAATTTTGAAACGACGAATTTAATTAAGGACGCAGGGTTCTTAGATACAAAATACATCACCTTTAATCGTGTGAGTGGTTTTTATACAGACGTAAATCAAGGAATGATTTTAACTATTCCTTTAATTTTATTGCTGTACATTCCGCTTATACTTAACGAAGCGTGGCAAATGTTTAAGAAGAGGGTTCCGTTTAGTTTCACTATACTAATTCCTGTTGTTATTATTTTAATCAGCATTACTGTTGCTACAATGGGAAACTGGAATCACGGAATGGCTATTATCAACCGTTACGCTACATGGCTTGGAGCTCTTGTGATGATGCATACGTTTTATTTAGTAAATAGATTTAATAAGACAACCTCTTTAGTGTTGTTTAATTATTTTTTCGTCACCCAATGTATCACAATATTATACCATCAGCAATTCAATAAATTCGATTGGAGTTCGGCTTATCATACACCATTGGCAAAATGGTTCTTGCGTAACCATGAAGAAGGATATAATCCTGATCCCGTAATTTTTGCAGGGCGAATTCAGCCTTCTGTTGCGCTGGTGGAAGAAAACTCCCCGATCATTTATTTCTATAAACGTCAGGTTAAAAAGGTAATGGTTCACGAAAAACACATTGATGATCTTTTAAATTTTGGAGTAAGCAAAAATGATCTTGAACAACTCAAGAAAAAAATAAAATACAATTATAGCTGGGGGTATGTGCATCTGAAAGATTTCAAATCATCCATGAAAGGACTGGATATTTACAATATGGTTCGAAAGAAAAAGCTTCAGGCGGTATATGACAAAATTCACACATCAAGCACATGGATGTCACAGGTGGAAGAAAAGGCAAAAAATTGGGGCAAAACATTTGAAGAAGCTTGTTGGATAGACGCGGAGTATATCGTGTCTGTTGAAGAAAATAAGGAGAACGATTAATGAAACAGCAATTACAATTAATACGCGTGCAACAATGGCTGAAAAATTTCTTTATCTTCGCGCCTTTATTCTTTTCCGGGCATTTGTTGGATAGCGATAAGCTGATTTGTTGCGCTATTGCATTTTTAGCCTTTAGTCTTAATGCAAGTAGTATTTATATCATCAATGATTATAAAGATATTGAAAAGGATCGTTTGCATCCGACAAAAAAATTACGTCCGCTTGCAGCAGGAACTATTACAAAAGTTACAGCGATGTCGCTCTTTTGTTTTTTAGCGATTATTTCTTTTGTTTTGGCATTTTGGACTGATATTGAATTAGGAATAGTTATTGGTATTTATTTTGTGATGAACCTGTTTTATTCTTTCGGCTTAAAGAAAATTTCGCTGATCGACATCTTTATTATTTCTATGGGCTTTGTATTGCGAGTCACAGCGGGCGGTGTTGTGGCCAATATTGAGATCTCACATTGGTTATATATCATGACATTTTTAATTGCGCTGTTCATTGCCTTTGCAAAACGGAGGGATGATGTGTTGTTGGAAATGCAAACCGGTGAACAAATGCGCAAAGCAGCTTCCGGGTATAATCTGGAATTTATTTCCTCTGCACTGAGTATTCTCTGCGGCATCCTGATTGTTTCGTATTTATTGTACATTACTTCTCCCGAGATCACTTTGCGTTTTCAAAATAAGCATGCTTATATCTCTACCATCTTTGTTATTATGGGGGTGCTGCGTTATTTGCAAATTACTTTGGTAGAAGGAAAAAGCGGCTCGCCTACAAAAATTTTAGTGAAAGATACTTTTCTGCAGGCAACAGTAGTGTTATGGATGCTGTTCTTTGCCGTAATTATTTACATGAAATAGTATGACGAATTCCGACATCATTAAATTTTTGACCTCTAAAACTACCAATGCCGGTTTTGTAGATAAGCTAAAAATAAAATATCGTCCAATCATTTGTCCGTTTATTGATTTAATTGATTTCGCTAAGGATAAAAATTCTGTTTTTGATATTGGTTGCGGTTCAGGGCAATTCTGCGCTCTTATTGCTAAATACACCAATGTTGAAAAAATAATGGGCATAGAAATTAACGAGCGCCTCGTTAATAATGCAAACGAAGTAAATCAAGAGTTCCGAGACAAAAAACAAATTAAATTTTCTGTTTTCGATGGAAAGATTATTCCGGACGAAATAAAAGAATATGATCTGGTTTACATGATCGATGTTTTTCATCATATTCCCCCTGTACAACAAATCGCTTTTATGCAGCAACTGCAACAGAAAATGAAACCGGGTGCTATATTAATTTTTAAAGATATCGATGGCGGCTCGCCTTTGGTAGTATGCAATAAAATGCATGACATGGTGTTTGCTGGAGAGATTGGAAAAGAAATTTCGTTTACTAAAGCAAAAGACATGTTGAGCCTCGCAGGATTTAAAATTACCAATAGCTTTAAGAAGACAGTTTTCGTTTACGCCCACTATTTTGTTATTTGTGAAAAATAAAAATGAGCAAAACACTAATCTTATTCGATTTTGACGGGACACTTACAAAAGGCGACACCTTTCATCAATTTATTTTTTTTAGTAAAGGCTATCTAAAAGGTCTTTTAGGATATTTATTATTCTCTCCATCTATTTTCTTTTTTCTTTTGAAAGGAATGTCTGGAGCAAGACTAAAAGAAAAACTGGTAGCATATTTTTTTAAGGACGAGACGGAGGAAGTTTTAAAAAAGCAGGGTGAAAAATTTATTGAGCATTTAAAAACTCGCAAAGAATTTAATTCTGAATTAGTAAAAAAATTGGAAGATTATAAAAAAAGTGGAGAAACTATTTCTGTTGTTTCTGCTTCGTTAGATGTGTGGATTAAACCATTTTGTGATAAGTATGACATATCTTGTTTATGTACTGAATTAAAATTTGAAGAAGGGATTTGTTTAGGAAGATTTAATACGCCAAACTGCAATAATGAAGAGAAGGCAATCCGTATAAATAAATTTTACAATCTTAAAGAATACTCAAAAATAGTTGCTTACGGAAATAGTAGTGGCGATAAGGCCATGTTTAATTTAGCAACTGAATTTTTTTTAATTCGAAATTGATTTCTGTCGCCATTTATCTATTGGTCTTTCAACCATAAAGTGGATTGCAATCGAAATTATTAAAGTGATTAGAAAGCAAGATAAACCTAAAAAATGTTGCTCTATTTTACATCCCCATAAATAAATCAGAACAGGATAATGAACGATGTATAGGGGATAAGACAATTCGCCAATCAATCGATCAGCCTTACTTTGTTTTGTTAATTCAAACAAGCGTGGCACCATAACGGTAAAACATAAAACAATTATCATTGAAAATAATGTATAAGCGAACATAAGACCTAAACATCCAATGAAAATAAGTACGAGTTTTTTATCGGTGAGTTCAAAGTTTTTAGTTTTTGAGTAGTGCCAGGCTAATGCTCCTAAAGCAAAATAAATAAAACTTGCCGGAACTAAATGGTATTGATAAATGATATTAATATTGTTAGTTAAAACGAAATAATAAAAATATGCTACGCCAACAAAAAAATAAATCCAAACCCGCTTAAGTGATTTTAAAATAAAAGGCGCCATTAAATAAAACACCATCTCCATGCTAATGCTGAAGGAAGGTTGATTAACTAACAGTGAAGCTCCGTTTGAATTAAGATTAATAAAAGAAGGTAAATAATGTAAATGGCAATTATCCAAACTTAATAACCAGAACGAATCTGTACCTAAAATAAAAATGTTACAAAACCAAACATAAGACTTCACGGCTAAACCACAATCGGCCGTCATTTTTAAAATTGTAGAACCAACGGGGGTAAAAATACAAGCAAAAATTAAAACAATGATATAGGCGGGCCATAACCGTAAAAAACGATTGCCATAAAACCGTATTGTATTATTTTGATATTTTGTATTGAGCACCATTGCCATGTAAAAACCAGAAATAATAAAAAACAAAGCAACAGATTGCCTCCCATCAATTAATGACATAGTCCACAAGGGATAAGGCTTACCATCAGGCAAAGGAATACCAATACCGGAAGCATGCGATGCTATAACGGAGAGGGCGAGTAAAAATCTTAAAATTCCCACGTTATAATTAATTGCTTTTTTGTAAACCCGTTTTAGTAATCACACTATTTTCCTGATAGTTTTCGTAATCCGTATTAATTTCCCAAAGATTATGGCGTGTGCCTTTAATAATATTTTCGGCGGCTAATCTCCCCATTAAAATACTATGATCTTGATTATTGTATTTGAATGCGCCGTATCTTCCTATCACGTGTAGGTTTTTAATAGTGTTCAAATAATCTTCTACCGGCTTTAAAACATCTTTATAGCCTGTGCTGTAAACAGGATAGCATTTTGGAATTTTATATACATAACCATCACTAATCGCAGTGTTACCAATCAATCCTGTTTTTCGTAATTCTTCTTTTGCCAATTCGATCAATTTCTGTTCATTCATACTCCAGATCTCATCATTATCATAACACCAATATTCAAGAGCACAGATGGTGCTCTTTTCTTTTCCGTATAAATGCGGCACCCAATTTCTGAAATTAGTCAGGCGACCCATTTGCAGATCGTTGCTGTGAACATATAGCCAATTGTCAGGAAATAAATTTTCTGCTTGTACATTTAGATAAACAATGATAGTATTCCTGAATTTTAAGCTTTGTGCAGCTTGTTTAATATTTTCCGGAACTTCAGGCAAGCGGGTTACCATTAACGATAATGGCATTGAAGAAATAATGTGATCGTATTCTTTTATAGTTCCGTCTTCCAGTTCGATGGCGCAGGCAATTCCGTTTTTTGTTATTACTTTTTTTACTGGCGACTTTAAATTTACGGAGCCACCTTTTTCTTTTACAAATTTAGCCATGCGCTCATAAACGATTCCAGTACCGCCGTGTGGATAAGCAAATTGATCCACCAAGGTTTTATGTTTTCCGCTATTACCAAATAATGCTGTTTTAATAGCTTCTCCTAAACTGAATTTTTTAATTCGCTGAGCGGCAAAATCGGCATCCAACACATTACAGGGAATGCCCCATAATTTTTCGGTATAGGTTTTAAAAAAGATCTGGTATAATTTTTTTCCGAAGCGATTGGTAACCCACCCTTCAAATGTACTGGTGTCTTTGGTAGGAGAAATTTTTTCAAGACCGTAATACAACATGCAAGAAGCGGCTTTAAAGACCCCCATGTTGGTTAAAGCATTAACTGCTTTGATGGGATAATAAAAAAACTTTTTGTTGTAATAAATTCGTGTCAGACGGTCAACCATTTCATAATCCTGCCCAACGACTTCAAGCCATAATTCATTCACTCGGGTATCGTTACTGAAAAAACGATGCGGACCAATGTCCACTTTTTGATTCCAGAGTTCAATTGTTTTTGACATGCCACCAACAGAAGGTCCGGCCTCGTAGAGATCAACATCTTTTATATGTTTTATCAGCTCATAGGCTGCGGTCATTCCGGCTGGGCCTGCGCCAATAACTGCAATTTTCATAATTAGTAAATCTAATTCATAAAAAGCTAATTAAATAGCTTATAAATTATTAATCCTCTGTGTGTCCCAATTATTTTCTCGGCAAAATTATTTGGGTAAACTTTATTAAAAGCGGCGGAATCAGTAAGTATTAAATATTTGTACCTCTTTTGGCCAAAGTCATAATCTAAATCAGGCTTATTAATCTTAGCGCCGAATGTATAACCTAATTGGTCCATTAAATAAAGGCTCGTACAAAAACTTTCATCATAGCCGACGAGCGTTCTATCAGTTCTCTTGACACCTAATTTTCTAAGCTTTGGCTCCAGATCCTCATAGGCTGTATAATCCCAGGTCATATAAAAAATACTACTATCATACCTTCCCATGTAATTTTGCCTGCATTTTTTTAAACATTCCTTATTATTAAAAGCAAGTCCAACAATAAGAATCAATGTAATTCCAATAAAATATTTGTTTGATATTTTATGAATTAAGTCTCCGAAAGTGAGCATTAGCAAAAAAATACCTGGCAGCAAAGGAATGATATAATAATCATGAAATTTGAATTGACTAAAAAAAAGATAAACAAAGCAAGCTGACCCTGCAAGAGTGAGGGCAGTTACGGAAAACAACAAACGATCTAAAAACCTGAATCCTATTAATAAAATTAAAATAACAATTCCAATTAAAACATATGTTTCATAAGCATAATATTGAAACAGCCAAGTTGATTTGATATATTTAAAAGTTGTTTCATTTGTGTATGAATCAGGCATAGCTACTACTTCAAGAGCAAATGCTTTGGTATCATGATGTATTGTTAGCCATCGGGCATATGAATACCAGGCAACGATGGGGATAAGAATGAGAATCCCTAATAAAATTAATTTCGACTTTTTAGTAAAAAGAAAATCTCGACCTTCACTCTTAAAGAATTTCAGGTAATCAAGAATGAAAATACCGAAAATAACGAATAAAGGAATAAGAGAAACTACTTTTATGAGAGCGGCAAACATAATGCAGACAATACAATAAAGATAGAATTTGCTTTTGCCTTCTTTTACGAAACGAAAGAAAAAGTACCAGGATATTAAAACGAAACTTACACTTGTAACGTCGGGCATAAAATTGTTACTGTAATACATTAAGACTGGGGAGAGGTAACCAGAGGCCAATAAGCCTATTGACAGTAAATAATTTTTAACAAAAGAAAACGTTAAGAGATTGAAGAAAAACAGCCCCATAAAAAGGGAAAAAAGAACAAATCCCCTGTAATATTTTTCGTTGAAGCCAAATATCTTGTATAAAACAGCAGGAACATAATTAACAAGCGGAAACTCAAGCCCGGTTATTCCTTCACCTTTATAAAACTTATGAATTCTTGGCTTAAAAAAATTCATATCTGTTTTATAATAATTTAAAGCAATAGACGCCCTTTGCGCTTGGGCCCAAGAATGAATAGAGCAAGGTCGGCGTTCCATGAACTTATATATACCAACATAAGAGTAAACGAAATGAATTGAGAGTATGAAAAGAATAGAAACGAATACATTTCGAAATCGTTCATTCGAATTCAATTTTTTTATGAATAACGATAAAAAGACAATGTCTATTTCCTTTAATCTATTATTAATTCTCTTTAGCATTCGGTTTTAAAATTTGTCTTTGTATTTTAATGTGACTTCAAAATCATCAACATCAAATGTCTCCCCTTCAGAAGTAGATAGTATGGGAAATATTGAAATACCTGTATAACGCTTGCTGTTAAATCCAGCAGCGATCACTAATGAATCGTTCACATAACACCACTCGTTAAGATATTTTATTAAATGCCTTAAATGAATGCCTTGCCAGCTTATCGTATTCTTCCCCTCATTAGTCGAAACAATAACAGAAGCGTTTGAAAACACACGATTGCTTCTTACCCATCCTTTTACAACTATTCTCAATTCTCTTCCTTGAAACTCTTCGGGAATCATATAATTCAAAGTAGGGCCAAATCCCGCTTTTGAATCTAACCTACAAAAGGAATTTCCGGAGTGGGGATTCTCTGTCGATATTGTGCAATCGCAGCTGTTCGATTTTTCACAATTAAACATTGTTTTTTGTAAAATATACTCGGGGTTTTCACACCCTAAGAGCAAAAACATCATAACAATGCAAACTATGAAACGAATCGCCATTTTATAATTATAAAACCATTTCAGGGATCTCACCTTCAACAATTAGTTTTCCTGCCGTGGCATTTTTTATTTGCTCAACGGTTATGCCTGGAGCTCTTTCTAATAATTTAAAACCTCCTTCGGGTAATACATCGTATACGCCTAATTCAGTAACTATTTTTTTAATACATCTTACTCCTGTTAACGGTAAACTGCATGTCGATAACAATTTTGATTCCCCGGCTTTGTTTACCTGCTGCATGGCTACAATTATATTTTTTGCAGAAGCAACAAGGTCCATGGCGCCGCCCATGCCCTTCACCATTTTACCGGGAATTTTCCAATTGGCAATATCTCCGGTCTCACCCACTTCCATGGCGCCTAAAATAGTAAGATCAACTTTTTGCGCACGGATCATTCCAAAACTCATAGCCGAATCGAAAATAGACGAACCATTTAATAAAGTTACAGTTTGTTTACCGGCATTAATTAAATCAGCATCCTCTTCACCTTCGAAAGGAAAAGGACCCATGCCCAGAATTCCGTTCTCTGATTGTAATTCCACATTAATTCCTTCAGGAATATAATTAGCGACCAATGTAGGAATACCAATCCCTAAATTAACATACATTCCGTCTTTTACTTCACGTGCAATTCGCTTTGCAATTCCGTTTTTATCTAACATACTTTCTAATTTTTTACTTCAAAAACCAAATCATCTACATCAAAATTCTTTTTCGCAGTGTTGTTGAATGACATTACATTTATGTAAACGCCTTCTCGCGAAGTAGTTTTTATTGGAAGTTTAAAAGTTCTTTCTACCTGCGACCAGGTATTTACTGTTGTAATAAAATCTTTTGAGTTGCAACCTAACCAAACTAAAATACTGTCTTTATTGGTAACTGAAACAACAATATCACCATTGTCGCTCAGATTTCCCTTTCTTACCCACGCACTAATGTTCAGGGAAATGGTATCACCTTTTAAAGAATCAGGTATACAATACGAGTACCCTATGCCATAAGCATTAGCAGAGTCTGTATGACTGAATTTTTTACCGGAATGAGGAGCATCTCCTTCTATGATCGTATTCACATTAAAAACGCCATGATCCATATCAAGTATTTCAACATGCCTGAACGGAACCTTTTGGGCTTCGTCATCTGTACAAGAGGATCCTATTAAAAATAAGGCAACGGGGATTAAAAATTTGATCTTCATAAATTTTTTGATTAATTGTTTTTTAATTTTTCACTTATATTTTTTGCTACTATCATTCTTCCTTTATCATTGTAATGTTCAGTGGTCCATTTTTTATCTAAAAAACATTCACCAGGCACTAATTCCAAATTGTCGATTACAACTGCTCCTTTTTCTGAATAACGTTTTACTAAAAAATCCCTGTTTTGCTTCATTAAAAATACTAAATCCTTTCCAACTAACGAATCGGCTGTTGTTACGTTTTCAGCGAGCAGATTGAAATAGATCTTCACGCTATTTTTCTTTCCCCATTCTGCAATTTCATCAAAATCTTTGACTCTCGGGTTGTTCTCATTTAAATTAAAAGCGTAAGCCTTGATATAATGACAGCTTAAGTCAATTTTTTCAAAGTCC
>JAYTSW010000489.1:0-3202 GCA_043745425.1 Sphingobacteriaceae bacterium
GGCATGTGTTGCTTTCTCTACTTCCAGGCGTTCATCTACATTATCATTCACAATTAAACCATAATGACGTGCTGTGGAAGGCACCAATTGCCAAAACCCTGCCGCTCCGGCGGGTGAAATAGCATTTGATAAATGACTCTCAATTACTGCAACATATTTAAAATCATCGGGAACTCCTTCTTTTTTTAAAATCGGTTCAATGTATGGAAACCATTTTTGCGCTTTGGAAAATAAATAACCAGCGTTGTTTTTCCATTGTTTGTTTTTAAAAAATTCTTTTTCCAGATTATCTTTTAGAGCGTAGTCGTTAGTAGGAATTTTTTCGTCACAAAAAGAAAGATTACGCGGAATATTTAAACCGAATACGCTAAAATTATTGTTTTGATAAGAGGTATAATCATCTCCAAACCCTTTTTTAAAATAAAGTACCGAAAACTGAAGCAAAGCAATAGCAATAAGCGAAACAATTATACGCCAATAATTTTCTTTTAAAAAAACAGAAATATCCTTTAAAATTTTATTTAGCAACTTTCTTAATTTTTGTATTTATATACAAAGCTAAGAATACGAGGATTACGTATGAAATACTAGCCCAAAAAAGTGTATCGGAATATGTTAAAACAAGCTTATAAGCTAAAACAGCGCCAATTAGAGATATAACAAGGTATAAAATAGCAATTCTTTTTTCGGTGAAGCCCTTAAAAAATAAATGGTGCGTTGTATGATCTTTTCCTCCAATAAAGGGTGAATTACCCTGCAAAATCCGATTTACCACAACTGTTAATGTATCGGTTAGTGGTAATAAAAACACAAGGGCAACAATTGCAAAATGAAACAAATGTTCGTTAGTGCCAATAAGGTTTTGAGGGAAATTATTCCAACAAAAATGAATCGCTACAGAACCCATAAACACTCCTAAAAACTGACTACCCGTATCCCCCATAAACATTTTTGAAGGGTGAAAATTATAAATCAAAAAACCACATAAAGAGGCCAAAACACCTATAGATAAAATAGAAAACGGATGCACCAATTGTCTTAAAGAAATATTTATGAGTATAAAAAAGATACACACCGTAATAGATACTATGGTTGTAATACCATCCATGTTATCCAGCATATTAATGGAGTTCATGATACCGACTATCCAGATAATAGTAATTAGATAATTGAAAAATTCGTTTTCAAATATTTTAATATAGGTTCCTGTAAAAAGTAAAACAAGTGCGCAGGTAATTTGAGTTAGAAATTTTAATAAAGGTTGCGTATTAAAAGCGTCATCTGCTAAACCCATTAAAAAAGCCATTGTACAAACGGCTAATATTCCTGTTAATCTAATTCTGTAAGCTGTATCTAATGTTTGAATTAAATTAATGAAAATGTATGAAAGCAAAAACACAACAAAGAAAGAGATACCACCTAATGATGGCTTAATGCTTGGATTCCATCTTATTTCTTTAGCTTGCTTACCGCGAGTTCCTAAATTTTGTGCAAATTTTAAAAGAATATTATTAATGAGAACCGAGAATATAAAACAGATAAAAAAGAATACTGTTAATAGTAAAGGTGTATTTTCTAAAAAGCTCATCTTTAAAATAAACTTTTAAAATCCTTAAAATCTTTTCCGCTGATATCTTTTTCAGAAAGCAAGGGGTTTTCAAAATTCCATTTGATTCCAATCATCGAATCATTCCATTTAATACTGTCTTCTGATGCTTTATTATAGAAGTTGGTACACTTATAGGAAAAAATAGTATTATCTCTTAAAGTTAAAAAGCCATGCGCAAACCCTTCAGGGATGTACATCATCATTTTATTTTCTTCACTTAACTCGGCCGATACATGCTTACCATAGGTAGGTGAGTTTATACGAATATCAACAGCTACGTCTAATACAGCGCCTGTTATTACCCTTACTAATTTACCTTGAGCATAAGGCGGGTTTTGAAAATGCAGGCCTCTTAGAACACCCTTATGAGATAGGGATTGATTATCCTGAACAAAGTTTAAGTTCAAGCCATTTTGAGTGAATAAATCTTTATTATAGCTCTCGAAAAAATATCCGCGGGCATCAGCAAAAACTTTTGGTTTAATAATCCATAAACCTTCAATACCTGTATTAACCAGTTCCATTACTTTTTTGAAAAAATATTTTTACGTTTTGTGACTTTCGCTTCATCAGAATAATATCCCGAACCATAACCATAGCCGTAACCATAGCCGTAACCGTAACCGTAACCGTAGTTATAACCATAAGAAGCGCCTTTCTTCACATCAACACCATTCAATACAATGGATAAATGTTGAATATTGTTTTCATTTCTTAATCGGTCGATAATCTGAGCGAAATTTTTCTTGGAGTACTCAGCTCTGAATACATAAATAGGATAATCAGCGTGTCTTAACGTAAGTAAACCATCCGTTACTAAACCAACAGGAGGATTATCCACAACGACGTAATCGAATTTTGTTTTCAAATAATTTAATACCTCCATTAATTTCGGACTCATAATTAATTCCGAAGGATTTGGGGGGATAGGTCCTGCAGTAATAAATTTCAATTGCGGAATTGAACTATCATTTAAACATTCATCAACTCCAGTAATACTAGTTAAAATGGTGCTCATCCCTTTATCATTAGAAACTTCGAATCCACGATGGATTTTGGGTTTACGCATGTCAAGATCAATAATAACAGCTGATTTACCGCTATATGCTAATATACCTGCAATGTTAATGGCCACAAATGTTTTTCCTTCACCGGAAATAGTTGATGTAATAGAAACTATTTTTGGGCCATCATTGTTATTTATAAATTGAAGGTTAGTTCGAATGGCTCGAAAAGCTTCCGTTATTAATGCCTTTGGGTTTTTATCTACAATTAATTGCGATAAAGGCATATCGCTTTCAAATTTAGGAATAATACCAAGCGTGTTAATACTGGCGCTGGTATGACGTATAATTTCGCTTAATGATGAAATTTTATCATGTAAAAAATATTTGATAAATATTAAAACAAGACTTGATAAAAGAAATGCAACAAACGCTACAGAAAGTGTATTCCGTTTGTTCGGCGAAACCACTAACCCTCCACCCATGGCGGCCTCCAAAATAGTATTTTGAGAAACAAAACCTGCATTTGAAATGGAGTACTCTGTTTTTTTCTCTAACAACATGGTGTAGTATTTTTCGCTTATGGAAT
>JAYTSW010000490.1:0-11929 GCA_043745425.1 Sphingobacteriaceae bacterium
GTTGTCCAAAAACAAAAGGGATGATTTATTTAAATACATTACTGGTGTTCTAATTAATAAAAAATGTCATTTATATATTATAAATGGTGTTGAGGACCATGTTCATATATTAACACATCTTCATCCAACGATAGCTTTGTCGGATCTTGTAAAAGATATTAAATTATCAAGTTCGGAATTTATTAAGAATGAAGGATTATTTCCCGGATTTCGTGGCTGGCAGGAAGGATATGGCGCTTTTACCTATTCGATTAGGGAAAAAGAGATTTTGATAAGTTATATAAAGAACCAGGAGGAACACCACAAAAAAGTAACCTTCAGAGATGAGTATAGGAATTTTCTTAAGGAACATGATATTGAATTTGAAGAAAAATACCTGTTATGAGTTTATTAATATTAAACCCCTTCGGGGTTTTGGGATTGTGAGAGTGGTTGATTCATTTTATTAATATTTAACCCCTTCGGGGTTTTGGGACTGTGAGAGTGGTTGATTCGTTTATTAATATTAAACCCCTTCAGGGTTTTGAAATGGTTTAAGCCAAGTCTGAAGGACTTGAATATTAATAGGCATATGGATAAAATACGTTACCAAGCCTGAAGGGCTTGAATATTTTGAAACGAAAAGACAATCATGATAAAGCCCCCCTTCGGGGTTTTGCAGTTGTGTCAGCCAAGTCCGAAGGACTTGAATATTAATAGGCATATGGATAAAATACGTTACCAAGCCTGAAGGGCTTGAATATTTTGAAACAAAAAGACAATCATGAAAAAACTCCCTCTATCAAAACAAATTGCTTATGCTTTTGGCATGATGGGTTGGAGTATTATGATCAACCTCATCAATGTTATTTTAGTTTACCTTTATTTACCTCCTGCCAATAGTGGTTTACCAAATCTAATCACTCAAGTTGTGGTATTTGGTTTTTTCAATATGATAGCCATCATTACATCAAGCGGAAGACTAGTTGATGCAATTTATGATCCATTGATTGCACAATTCAGCGACCGAAGTGAAAATCCAAAAGGAAGAAGAATTCCTTTAATGAAATTAGCGGTATTACCTTCTCTCATCTTTTGTTTTCTGGTTTTTTATCCACTCAGTTCAACTGAATCCAATTCAAATATTGTTTGGTTAATAATCATGCTCATCGGGTTTTATGTTTCATCAACTACATATATTATTCCTTACAACGCACTTTTACCCGAATTAGCACCAACATCGGAAGACAAAGTAAAACTCGCCACCTGGCAATCGGTTGGTTTTGTATTTGGGATAGGAATTGCTTCCAATGCATTTAATATAACAGCTGTGCTACAAACTTCAATGGAGATCAGCAAAGTTTCCGCTCTTCAATTATCCGTTTTAATCATGGCAATATTTGCTGCCATTTGTATGATGATACCTATTTTTTCGATTGATGAAAAAAAATATTGTGTGGGCAAGCCAAGTTCTGTTCCAATGAAAGATGCATTAAGACAAACTCTCACCAATAAAAATTTTCTTTTGTTTGTGGTAGCTGATTTCTCTTATTTTATTTCTGTAACGCTTATTACTTCGGGGCTAATGTATTTTGTGACTGTACTTTTAGGTTTTAAAGATGAAACCATAGGAAACAAGTTAATGATAACCATGGTTCTTGTGTCATTTTTATTTTACCCGATTATAAATTATCTGTCCCCTAGAATTGGCAAGAAAAAAATTGTTCTGGTTTCCCTTATTATCTTAGCAGCAGTTTTTCTAGGAATTTATTTTCTTGGTAAACCATCAATTTCGCCCGAAGTACAGATCTACACTTTAATAGCTATTGTAGCGATTCCTGTTGCTTCATTAAATATTCTTCCCGTTGCAATTCTTGCAGAAATAATTGAAAAAGACAAACAAGAAACAGGAGAGAATAAAGAAGCTATTTATTTTGCCGTACGCTACTTCTTTGTAAAAATTGCACAAACTTTTGGCATTGCTTTATTTGCTATGCTTTTAATTTACGGTAAAGATGTTGGAAATGATTTAGGCGTACGCTTAAATGGAATTCTTGGATTTGGATTGTGTTTGATAGCAGCTTTAATCTTTACGAGATTTAAGGAGAATAAGGTATAAAATCACCGTTTTCTAAAACTCATTAAACACTCAAAAAGTAATTTCACCTTTTGATACATTATAAAAAATGGCTACATTTAATAAACCGAAAAGGGAACATTTATCACCCCCATCCTGCAAAATTCACCAAATGGGGGTGAATTTATGGCTCCTATAAGGAAGTTAGCTGCAACAACGGGACGACACCACGACAGACTTTAATAATGAAATTGACCAAAATCATAATAGCATTCGGCCTCCTTACTAGGCGCATCTGGGTGGCGGTTACGACCTGCTAACACCAACTACGCTCAATTTTTTGCGTGTTAACGCTCAAATGCGTAACTTGGACAAGCAAAAAACTTACCCCTGCTTGCAAACCGTTAGCAGTAATAAGCGCGGACAGGACATCGACATGAATAAAATCATTCTCATATTAACAACTTTTATTCTCCTGACAAGTTGTGGCGACAAAGCAATCAAGGACAACGTGCCGGACAAAACAAAAAATTTGCCTTGGAATAGAATTACGATCCGACTTTACAGACAGGCAATCTTCATTTATAAAGGGGACTCTGCTCATTACAACACTTGGAAATATAAAGACAGCGTTGCACCTGGCTCTGTTTATCATAATCCCGTTGACAACAAAGTGACCAAATTTTTCTTATCTAAAAAAGAGCAAGACTCATTATACTTTTACTGTCATGACATAATTACAAAACCTGTTTTTGTTGACAGTACAGTTTCATGTTTTCATTGCCCCGACATCCAAGTTTGCATTAGAAATGATAAAAGCTCACTTTGTTTCGGTTATTCTTCCGTTCCATCTTGGCAGACAATGTCGTCTTCGTTTAAAAATGTTTACAGACTTCTAAAAACTAAAATAGACCTTAACGCGGACGACTAAGCAGAATAAAACTGTGTGGCGCTTACAACTGGTAACAGCACCTACTTGCAACACGTTATTAGCAAGGTAAAAAATAAATTAAATAGAAAAATTAGCTCGCTATCTCTTCACATTATTCGGTCTCGCATAAACCATTTGCATAACGTTGATATTACGCATATCAAAAGCAGCTTCGCAATAACAGAAATAATAATTCCATTTGCGGATGAAGGTGTCATCGAAGCCTAATTTTTTAATATCAGCGATATTTTTGTTGAATTGCTCACGCCACAAATTTAAAGTGCGACCGTAATCCAATCCTAAGTCTTTTAAATCAACCAAAGTTAAATCGCTTGTGTTATTTATAGCGCGATTGATTGCAGCAACTGATGGCAACAATGAACCCGGGAAAATATGTTTCTGAATCCAATCCACACCTGTACGCAAACTTTCAAAACGCGAATCGGGACAAGTAATAACTTGCAATGCGAGAACGCCATCTTTCTTTAACAACTCGTGACATTTTTTAAAATACGCGTCGTAAAATTTAGCGCCAACAGCTTCTAACATTTCTATAGATACAATTTTATCAAATTGTCCGGATAAATAACGGTAATCTTGTAAAATAATATTTACTTTATCGTTCAAACCTTCCTTCTCTACTCTTTCCTTCGCCAACTTACATTGCTCTTCAGAAATTGTTACACTGGTTACATAGCAACCGTAATTTTTCGCCATGTAAATTGCGTTGCCGCCCCAACCGCTTCCTATTTCTAAAACATGATCGCCGGGTTTCAAATTCATTTCTTTACACAAACGGTCGTACTTTGCTAATTGCGCTTCTTGCAAAGTAATTCCATCCTTATTAAAATAAGCGCCTGAATAGGTCATGGTTGAATCTAAGAACGAAGCAAAGAAATCATTATTCAAATCGTAATGCGCTGCAATATTTTTCCTTGAGCCTTTTAAAGTGTTTTCGCGATTAGAGTGATAAATGTTATTGAAAATTTTTAAGATATTTAAAACAATAGATTGAGAAGAACTTCCTGAAACCGTTGGTGCATTATCAACATTCAATAAAAACCACTTAATTACATTTGTAATATTATCGGTATCCCAATCGCCATCAACAAAAGCTTCACCAAAACCGATGTCGCCATACAAAACGCAACGTTTAAAGAAATAAGGATTTTTGATTTCGGCGTAAGCCACGATACCACCTTCACCATTACCTAAGGTAATTTGTTCGCCGCTTGGCAAAGTTAGGTTTAGGGTACCCAAATTCATTTTCGAAAGCATGTTTAAAACTGCCTTCTCATAGAAACTTCTTTTAGCGCTTATGGCTATAGTGCTTGACATACGTATTGCAAATATATACGAATTAGATACAAGTTCCTTACAAATTAATCGGGATATTTATTGAATACTTCTCGCTGTAAATCAGGATGTTCGCCCTTTTTATAGTACCTGATTTTTTTTAACCATAACCTAAGGGCATTCCAATGGATTAGAGTAATGATTTGAAGGGTTAAAAACGGGAAACGAATACTATACCAAATTAAATTGCGGTTATTGAGTGGTTTTTTACTGCCTGTTAATGTGCTGATGAAAAAACGTTCATTATCCTTAAAATCATCAATTCGTATGTTCAATTTTTCGTTTGGAATAGCCAGATTAAAATCGAAATTAGTATCGTGTTCAATAAACGGCGAAACGTAAAAGTATTTAGTGGTGTTTAAGTGATAAACATCTCCATTAAACTGTTCCTTTCCCAAAAAAAACGGTTTCATTTCGCGGAAGGTATTGCTAATTTCTGCAACGCAACATAAAGGTTCATTCTTTTCATCAAAACAATAATAAAAGGAAACGGGATTAAAATTATAGCCCAATATATTTAAATTGGTGAGAAGCATTATTCTTGATGCATTATCAACTCCGTTTTGTTTCAGATACTCTTGAATATGTTGCTTTGTGTTTTTTGTTTTATCGGGATTATTAATTGGTAACTGCAAATGCTCTTTATCCTTAAAGCTGAAAAAATTAAATTTATTATGACTAAATAAAAACAATTTCTTTTTAAGAGTTTCCAATTCATCCAAATCAATATAAAACATAAACACATTGTAATGAAAGGCATGCTTTTTTGGAGCGAGCCTGTTGTGCATTACTTTGGCTTTATATAAACATGAGTGCATCTACGAATACTAATTTTACGAATATACGAATCTGTGTTTGTTAAACCTCTTCAATGTTAACGATTCGCTTTGAAATTACTGAAGTTGGAGAAAAATTGATTAAGATAGCCAACTGGAGTTTGCTTGTTGCAAGATACTGCTTTACCTGATCTATATTTCCTTTTGAAAAATTACTATTCTTTTTTAATTCTATTATAACTTTATCTTCAATTAGAAAATCAAAATATTGCTTTCCTATTACCTCCCCTTTAAATTTAAGTGGGTATAAACTTGCTCCTTGTACTTTATTCCTTCCTTTTTTAATTGAATAGCCATTGCTTTTTGATAAAACTTCTCAAGGTGACCAAAACCTAATTCATTATAAACTTCAAACGCACATCCCATAATCTTATAGCTTAATTCAGGATACACCAAATCTTTCTTTATTAATTTCCCTTCCATTAATCAAAAGTAATAATTTTCTTTCATCTAATTATAGGTGGCTACGATTCGTAGATTTTACCAACCCTATGCATACAGATTCGTATATTCGTACTTATACGTATTCGTAGATTCTATCAAACCCTAGACGGCTACGATTCGTAAATTCGTACTAATTCGTATTCGTAGAAATTATTACGGAATTTATAACATTTGACAGAGTTCAACTGCGCTTTTGTATGCATCTTCGTGAAAACCGTATTTAAAATAAGAACCGCAATAGTACAATGGACCAGTTTCATTTAATTTATGTAATTCCTCCTGAGCTTGCATAGAGGCAACATCAAATAAAGGATGATAATATTCAATTTCTTTAATAATTTTATTTTTCGCAACTGTTCCTTCTAAAACATTTATTGAAACAAAATAATTTTTCTTTTTTGAAACGCCTTGTAAACAATTCATCCAGTAAATGGTGGTAGGAATTAATTTTCCATTTCTTTCTTCTATTCTGTAATTCCAACTACTCCAGGTCTTTTTTGTTTTTGGCATAGTAGCTTCATCTGTATGTACAGTTGCTATGTTTTTTTCGTATTTAAATGGTTCTAGCAAACGTTTTTCATCTGAAGTAGGATTTTCTAATAAGCCTAAAGTTTCGTTGGCGTGAGAAGCAAAAATAACTTTATCGAATTCTTGAGATTTTCCATCTTTCGTTGTAACAATTACTTTTGTCCCTTCCCGTTTAACACTTACAGCCCCATTGTTGATTTGAATTTTATCTTTAAATGGTTTTATCAAAATTTCGCGATAAGCTTGTGAACCATTTTCTAAAGTGTACCATTGGTGTTGCGTATCCAATCCTAAAAATCCATGATTCTTAAAAAAACGAATCAAAGTAATTACAGGAAAATCTAACATTTTATCCATTGGCGTACTCCAAACGGCAGAACTCATTGGGATTAAATATTTCCACAGCATATCCTCTCCAAAACCAAATTCTTTAATAAATTTCGCTAACGAATAATCTTTGTATTTAGGATTATCCATTATCTCAATACTAATTTTATTAAAACGCGTAATCTGCATCAACATTTTAATATACTTCGCATTGAAAATATTTTTCCGCTGCGCAAACAAACCATTAATTCCGGAACCACAGTATTCCAAATTAGTCGGCACATGTTGAACGCTAAACGACATATCTGTTTTTTTGATGGGCGCTTTTATCTCATCAAATAATTTGCAAAGGTTAGGATAGGTTTCAAAATTAAACACCATAAAACCGGTATCCATATAAACAGGAGTACCATCTTCGTCAACAGTTACTGTATTGGTATGTCCGCCCACATAATTATCTTTTTCAAAAATAGTAAGATCATATTTTTTATGAAGATGATGAGCACAGCCCATTCCGGCTATTCCGGTTCCTATTATAGCTAATTTTTCCATTACTGCGAAGTTACCGAATTTAAAAACCGTTCGACGGTAAACGTACTTAACTGTCCGCTTGGTCCGTTAATATTAAAATCGCATCCATGAGTTGAACATGGCAAATCCAGAAAATAATGTTTTATATTATTCTCATTTAATTTTTTACTGAGGCGATTCGCATGTTCATGCGCCACCATAGCATCAATTTTACCATGAATTAATAAAGTTGGTGTTGAATTTTTATCAACGAATTCACAGGATGAAGCTTCTTTAAATTTCTCAGGCACTTCATCAATATTTCCTCCTAAATATTCGTTAAAGACTTTTTCGGTATTCAACACCCACTTACCTACTTTTATTTTTCCACCCCAAATCATATCAGCGGGCGCATAAAAAGATATAACTCCTTTTATTTTTGGATCTTTAAAAGTATAAGCCGAAACCAATGCTATTTGTCCGCCCGCTGAACGACCAAGCAATACAAAATTATTCGTATCGATATTTAATTTTTCAGAATTTTCACACAGATATTTTATGGCATCTTTAGTATCTTCAATCGGAGCCGGACTTTTATGCGTTGGTGCCAATCTGTAATTAATGGCCGCAACATGATAGCCACGATTGGCGAGATAACTGTTCAGATCGGGCAGTTGTTTGCTATCACCTTCACTCCACGAGCCGCCATGAATAACAATTACGCAAGGTAATTTTTTTGTTCCGGCCGAGTAGAAATCAATATTCAGATCGCGACCGGGTACTTTTTTATATAATAAAACATTTGGCGTTTGTTTTTCAATTCCAATACCACTAAACATTTTTATAAAGGAAAATGGTTCTTCCAATTGATTTTCTTTAGAGACAAATGAAAAAACTTTTGAAAAATCAGATGTAACATTTTTACCCGTTGCGTATGCTTTAACTATTGGCAAAGAATACAATAAAAACGAAACAACGCTTATTAGCATCAAAACATATTTATATTTTACCGACCAAAACGAAGCGAGACAAATAATTAGTGAAGCGAAAATGAAAATATAAGGAAATTCAGTTATTGCTACAGATACTCGCCATAAAAAATTAGTGGGGGCTCTAAATACTGTTAGTAACGACAGAAGTAATAAAAAAACTGCTACGACGATCTTCAACATATTATTTTTTCTCGAACAAATAATGACAAACCATCCACTCATTTCCATTATCATATCCCCACAATTCGGCGCAGGCCATATAAAATATTCTCCAATACACCCACCACTTGGTTGCGTTTTCTTTTCCGTATGTTTTTTCGAATAAAGGAATGATTTCAGCTTTGTGTTTATCCATATTCTGTAACCAAGCTTCAGATGTTTTACTGTAGTGGGTTCCATTAACAATCCATTGATTGATAATTTTTAAATCATCATTAAAGTATGAGAATAAATCGTTACTGGGCATAATACCACCAGTGAAAAAATATTTACTCATCCAATCGGTATCATCTTTCACTTCAAATTTGTAAGCGTAAGTTTTATGTGTGAATACATGAACAAACATTTTACCATCATCTTTCATTAATGAAGCTATTTTATTGAACAATAATTTATAATTCCGCAAATGTTCGAACATCTCAACAGAAACAACTCTGTCGAACTTTTTATCGATATTGAAATTATTAATATCAATAGTTAAAACAGTAAGATTGTTTATTCCCCTTAATTTCGCTTGCTCGTCAATATAAATTTTCTGAGTTCTTGAATTAGAAACTACCGTAAAATTACTTTTTGGAAATTTAGCCGACATAAACAGCGACAAAGAGCCCCATCCGCAACCTAACTCCAATACCTCTTGTCCGTTTTGCAATTCTGCCCGCTCGCAAGTAATGTTGAGCATATCTTTTTCGGATGTGTCGATATCGTTTACACCGTCTTTCCAGAAACCGCTACTGTATTTTAAATATTTTCCTAAACAATATTGGTAAAATTGAGTGGGCACTTCGTAATGTTGTTCGTTGGCCGCTTTGGTTTCAATGGCTATTGGAGAATTTTTTAATTCTTCAACCAGTTTTAAAAAATTGGGATGATTCGCTTTCTCATCTTTCAAGCGCTGCTTTAATAAACGACGAATGCCGATACGAATTAAAACATCAGGGATTTTATCTTTCTCTACAAGTGAGTTATACCACATAAATTATCTACGAATACGAATTATTACGAATATACGAATCAATGCTTTTATTTTCGTTTAGGCAGAGGAACAAACGAACTTGTCGTGCGTTGATATTCTTTATACAACTCACCTTTGCTACGAACCGCTTGCTCTTCTGTCATAGGAATGCCAGTTACTTTAAAAATTAAATAACCAATAGAAAGCGGACAAATAATTGATAACCATCCATACGGACTTGGTATTGCGAAAATTAAAACAGAAACCCAAATCATAAATTGGAAAAAATAGTTCGGGTGACGAGAATAATTCCATAAACCACTTTCACAAACTTTGCCTTTGTTATTGGGATCTTTTTTAAACTGTTTCAATTGCCAATCCGACAAGCCCTCGCCAATAATACTTAAACACCACATACCAGCGCCAATGTATTCGATGATGCTCATTTGAGGTTCAGGATTTAAAGCGATAATAAAAAACGGAATGGCTAACATAACATTACTAAAGGCCTGCATTTGGAAAAAGAAAAAGAATTTTGTTTCATTCCATTCTAAACGTAATTGTTTGTAACGACCTTCTTCCTCTTTTAAATGTGAGCCAACACGAATAGTTAAATAATATCCCAAACGTAAACTCCATAAAGCAGCCAATAAACAAACAATATTTTTACGCGCCTCATAACCATCGGCCAACAACCAAATGATAATAGCAATCACCAAAAAATTATAAGCCCAAAAAATATCAACAATACCGTTGTTTTTAATAGCTCGTCCCCATAGGTAAATAATTACCATAATAACTGCTACAACTGCCCAAGAAATAAGAGGAATAGATAAATAGTTTGACATTGTTATAATTTATAGTTTAGTACGAATTATTCATTACCAATGTACAAACATTAATAATTACGCTTTATTTAATTTTACAATTTTTAGCCAAGTCATTATTTTAATAATACCATAACTCGGATCTATTTCAAATTTCTTTTGCGCAAAATTTAAGTCGTTTGGTTTTTTGTGATGATTATTTTGAAATAATTCTCCCAACATAATAAAATCAATAGGCAATGTGTTTTTGCTGTGGTCGTTGTTATCGTAATTAGAGTAACCATATTTATGTCCGCACCAATTTACAATAGCACCGTGTATTGGTCCCATAAAAAAGTGAACGGGTAATAATAAATACTCCCAAGGTGAAGTAGCAAATTTTACGTAGAATAAAATATATAATGCTGCAAATGCTAAACGCACCACCCACATATCGCTTACTTTATCCATCCATTTCCACTCCGGGTAACCACCTCTGAATCTTTCTTCAGGTTCTACATTATACTTAGCATAGTTCAAATAAATATCTTTTGTATGCATAGTCATTTGCCATATATCTTTAAAGAACATAGGTGAATGCGGATCCTTTTCGGTATCACTGTACTCGTGATGCATGCGATGTAATATAGCGTAAGCGCGAGGATTTAAAAAAGAAGAACCTTGCGTAATAAAAGTGAATAGGTAAAAAAAGCGTTCCCAAAATTTATTCATGGTCACCATTTTATGTGCGCCGTAACGGTGTAGAAAAAAGGTTTGACAGAATAAAGACAGAAACCAATGGGCTAAAAAGAAAATAAGGATGTACATAATAAGTTCAAAAATTAGTAAGCTACAAAGATAGACGATTATAAAGGAATACCTTACAGGCTAAAGCCATCTTATGATAATTTTCATAAAAGGAAAAGCCCTTGCTAACAACAAGGGCTTTACACAAACACGAACTAAAAATAACCTAAGAGTACTAACTGACTACTTTAAAGATAAGTCAATTAAGCTGCCCAAAAGGGGTCTATTTATCCTGATAAGCAAGCTATTGAGCCAAATTGGGGTACTACCGAGTAACCGACCTTTGCGGACCTGAGTTTTCAACAATTTCAAAAATGCTACAATTTGTAGCAACGGGTTGCTACGTTCTCATATACCTTTGTTAAAGAATTAAGGCATTAAAGTTTATAAATCGCTTATAAATGCCCTAAAGAATAAAGTGTAAAAATTGTAATTTAATAATGTAGTATAAACTCAAAAACAACAAAATCATGGCACGTAAATCGGACGACGTTCTCGAAATGAACGACACAAAAGAAATGAAAGAAACAAAAGAAACAAAAAAAGACAAAGCGGTGAATACCGAAAAACTCAAGGCCTTACAGCTTACTTTAGATAAGCTTGAAAAAACTTACGGAAAAGGTGCCGTAATGAAATTAGGTGATGGTACAATCGAACCTTTAGAAGCCATTTCAACCGGCTCTTTAGGATTAGACATTGCTTTAGGTATTGGTGGTTTACCAAAAGGAAGGGTAGTTGAAATATACGGACCTGAATCTTCAGGAAAAACAACATTGGCTATACATGCTATTGCCAGCGTACAAAAAAGCGGAGGCATTGCAGCTATTATAGATGCAGAACATGCTTTCGATCGTTCTTATGCCGAGAAACTTGGAGTAGACACAAAGAATCTTTTAATATCTCAGCCCGATAACGGCGAGCAAGCTTTAGAAATTGCAGATAATTTAATACGTTCCGGTGCGGTTGATTTAGTGGTGATTGATTCGGTTGCGGCATTAACACCAAAAGCTGAAATTGAAGGTGAAATGGGCGATAGTCGAATGGGTTTACAAGCGCGTTTAATGAGTCAGGCTTTACGTAAATTAACAGGTACCATTAGCAAAACAGGATGTTGCTGTATTTTCATTAATCAATTGCGTGAAAAAATTGGTATTATGTTCGG
>JAYTSW010000491.1:0-3189 GCA_043745425.1 Sphingobacteriaceae bacterium
CAACCTTAAAAGCATTAAAAGATAAATCTATTAGTAAACATTACGATAAGGTTCAATTGGCTTGTTTCGACGATATTGAATTATTCAACTTAGTTGATAAACCAATTTTATCGGTATCACAACCTGTTGATGATATTGGTCGCAATGCTACTTTGTTAACGCTGGATATTATTGATGGCAAAAAAGAAAATAAATCGATGATTGTATTACCTACATCATTGATTGTCCGCTAACCTATAAATACAAATTAATACGAAATTATGAATTTGCGCGCCTAAGTGTTTTTGATTCGTGTATTAGAAACAATTCTACTTCAGTTAAAGGATTAAATAGGTAAATGGTGCCTGTAGAAATTTCAGTGCAACGAAAACGTTTGCGTATGCGCTCGCCTTTTTGAAAAACTTTATTTCCATTATATAAAAACACACTTTTGTAAGGCAAATATTCTAAAAACACCTGACCTTCATTTTCATCATACAGTTTTAAAGTGCGCAACAAATGGGTATCGGTACAACTTGATGCTGCGGGATTTTGAATGTATTGACGAATTGCATATAACACATCAATGGGAAAAACTTCCGGAACTAAAAAAGGCTGCATCAAAATTTTAAATTCGTTTTTCCATTCTTGTCCGTGTGGCGCCACAGTGTTTTTAAATTTATTAAAGGTAGTGAGATGTGCTACTTCGTGTATAAGTGTAATTAAAAACGCATATTGATTTAAATTATGATTCACGGTAATAACATGATTCATTCCTTTTTGAGGTGAGGAATAATCACCAAGTTTCGTGCTGCGTTCCTTTTTAATTTTTAACTTAAAATCTAAATCTACAATCCACATAGCCATAGTTTCCACCACAGGTTCAGGAATGTATTTTTTTAATACAGCACAGTTTTTTTCAAATTGTAGAGCGCGGGCATTCATTTCATTAAAGATACAATTCCAACAAAAAGAGAATTGCATTTAATTCAGGAATTTTCAACAGCTTAATGCTTATGAGAGTTTTCGTGTTGATGCTTTAGATAATCAGCGAAGGTTTCACCCTTAATAAACCCTGGAGAATAAATATATTCTTTAACAACTTGTGCCCATTGGCGGTGAGTTCGCGATTCATCAAACACTTCGGCATGAATGGGCGGGCCAAATTGAATGTGTATGTCTTTATTCGTTTGAGAAAACATTTCATCGGGTAAAAAAAACATTTCAATATTAGCTCTAATACCTAAGCGTTTTCTCCATTTAGCGAAATTGTAAAAGAAATTTGAGTTTTGTCCATAAATAAAAGTAGGAATAATCGGACTGCCGTATTGTACGGCTTTACTCACAAAACTTTTTTTCCAATCTAAATCTTCTATTTTCCCGTTTTGCATACGCGATACTAAGCCTGCAGGGAAAACCAAAATGGCTTTTTGAGTAGAGTATTCATCAACCACAACTTTTAATGCAGATGAAGTGCTGTTGCCAACTTTGTTTACGCCAACAAATAAATCACCGTAGTTTTTTAAATTTTTTAAAACATCATTCACAAAAAACACAGTGTCTTTTCTAACATGACTAACGGCATGAATTAAAGCCATGCCATCCAAGCCACCTAGAGGATGATTGGCGGCAATAATTACTTTTCCTTCTTTAGGGATAAATTTTTCACCGCCCCATTTTATTTTAGCGCCTAAATAATCTAGCCCTGCTTTATTAAACTCATGACCATAAATGTTACTACTTCTATTAATGCCATGGTTAATTTCATCCTGATGAAGTTTGTGGATGATGTATTTGAGAATAAATCCGGGTAAATATTTATGCAGCTTAGGCGCTTTCGTTCTAAGTACTTTATCAATATCTACGTGTTTTGTGTCCGTCATTAGGTTCGCAAAGTTAATAAAGCATTGTTAATATCCTTAACTCAAAATTAACCTCTTTTTTAATTTTTTTTAGCGCCATTAAAACGCTGTATTCCTTATCAAACAAGGGCCCTAGAGGGTTCCTCGAAAAAATTACTTACTAAAAAATTCGCATAAAAATTATTAACAGTTTTGAAGTTTTCAACAAAAGTGGTAAAAAATGGGTTAAAGTGGTAAAAAGTGGTAAAAATTTAGGTATTTTTGACCGAAGCAATAAAACGCACTAATGACCAGCCTGATAGGAGAATTTGATTGTAAAATGGATGCCAAGGGTCGCATCATGTTTCCTGTTAATCTCAGGAAGCAGCTGGAAGTTGCTTTTGATACAGGTTTCGTGATTAACAGAAATCTTCACCAAAAGTGTTTAGTGCTTTACCCAAATGCAGAGTGGAACAGATTAAATAAAAAATTAAGCAAACTCAATCGCCTTATAAAAGCAAACGATGTGTTTGTGAGAAAGTTTAATGGTGGCGCCACAGCTTGTGATGCAGATATACAAGGTCGTATTCTTTTACCAAAAGCATTAACCGATTACGCTGATATAAAAAACGATGTAAAAGTTTTAGGCAGCAATAATGTAATTGAAATCTGGGATAAGAAATTATATGAAGAATTCTTAAACCAAGATATAAATATTGAAAAATTAGCTGAAGATGTGTTGGGTGGATTAAATTTTAACGATGACGATGGTGAGTAATCATTATCACATCCCCGTTCTTTTACAAGCATGTGTTGATAGTCTTCAAATAGATCCTAACGGTGTTTATGTTGATTTAACCTTTGGTGGTGGCGGCCATTCAAAAGAAATACTTAAACATTTAGGTGATAATGGTAAATTAATTTCTTTCGATCAAGATGCTGATGCAGCAAAAAATGTTCCGGATGACAAGCGAATTATTTTTGTTCAGCAAAACTTCCGCCACTTAAAAAATTACCTACGGTTAAATGGCATAACTAAAGTTGATGGGATTTTAGGCGACTTAGGTGTTTCATCACACCAGTTTGATATTGCGGAAAGAGGTTTCTCAATTCGCTTTGATGCAGAACTGGATATGCGAATGAACCAAAGCAGCGATTTATCAGCTTACGAAGTGGTGAATGAATATGATGAGAAACAACTCACATTCATGTTCAGAACCTTCGGAGAATTGGATAATGCTTTCAAACTCGCCAAAGCAATTTGTGAAGCAAGATTGATAGAACCAATTAAAAACACCAATCAGTTTAAGCTAGCCATAATAAACTGCACGCCAAAGTTTGAAGCCAATCGTTACCTCGCCAAAGTATT
>JAYTSW010000492.1:0-3180 GCA_043745425.1 Sphingobacteriaceae bacterium
TGTAAAATCGGGATTTCAAGATGCGAATGGAAACTTATGGCTCGCCACTTATTACGGAGCATCATTTATCGAATTAAACTCCAAACTTTATAAATTCGACAGACAAAATGGAATTACAGGTTTAGTTACTGGTGCGTGCTATTACAATAACAGTTTATATGTAAGTACTGATAAAGGTGTGCAATATATTAACAACAAAGAAACATCGTTTCAGCTATTGCTTGATTTTACCAAACAAAGTTGGGGCTTATCCAAAATTAATAACGAATTATTTATTTCTACTGAGAAAGGTTTATTTATTTACGATGGGAAAGCTATTTCGCAAATAAGTGATAAAACTACATTTTGCATTTTATGTGATCCTTATAAACCAGAATTAATTTACGCTGGTACAAATGATGGAGTAGATGTATTCAGTTACATTGAGAAAAAATTAACTTATATTAAAACTTATCAATTAAATATTCCTGTAAAGAGTATTGCATCCGATTATAACAAGAACATTTATTTTGGTTGTCAGAGTAATGGTATTTTTTATTTAAACTATTACAATTCGTTTTTATTAGACTCCATACAAAAACGCGAAGGGTTGCCTGAGCAGTTTGGCGAGAATTATGTATTTAGTTATGATAATAAATTAATGATTGGTACTGACAGCGGTATTTACACAGTAAGAAGAGAACCAACAGACCGTTTCTTTTGCGAGAAATCAAAAACATTTTACCCTTTTACAAAAGGAACAGAAATTTTTCGTGGAGCTGAGTTAGTAGGGGATTTAATATGTTCTCAATCGTACGAGAATAAAAAATTAAATAAAATTGAAAATAAAGTTATTTATATTAGTAATACTGATGGAAGATGTTATATCAATAACGAAATCACCAATAAATTAAAAGATACCAAAGTTAATTTAATTACTTATGATGCTGAAAACAAAACCACCTTTATTTGTACAGATGAAGGTTTGTTTTTGGTGAATAAGCAAAAGGAAAAGGCGGACCGCCAATTTAGTTTCTTTTTTAATTGGGTGCTGGCTAAAAAAGATACCATCATCGACAACTTTTCTTTTAAAGATGATTTAAGCGGAAAAGATTTTGAAATTGAATTTGAAAACAATCAACTTACTTTTTTTGCAGGTTATAACTGTTACGAAAATAAAAACGCCGTAGAATTTAGTTATTACATAGAAGGAAGTGATGATGAAGAATATTGCAATTGGAGTACACAAAACATTATTAAAACCACTAACCTTAATGAGGGCGAATACATTTTTCATATTAGAGCGCGTTGCGATTTAAATAAAGAAATTTTAGAAATTCATTTTCCATTTAAAGTGTTGCCGCCTTGGTACCGTACCATTTGGGCATACTTGGCTTATTTAACTTTATTCGGTTTATTTTTATTTATCGTTATTAAATTAAACTCAAAACGATTAATTGAACAAAATTTAAAATTGGAAGGCGTTATTAAACAACGTACTTCAACTATTGAAGTGCAGGTAAAATTATTAGAACACCAAAAACAAGAAATTACCGATAGTATTAACTACGCACAGCGCATTCAACAATCCATTCTTCCTTCTTTAACTGAAATAAATACTGCGTATAAAAATATTTTTGTGTTCTTTCAGCCAAAAGATATTGTTAGTGGTGATTTTTATTGGTTCCATAAAATAAATAACAATGAATTTTTAATTGCCTGTGCCGATTGTACAGGGCACGGCGTACCTGGCGCTTTTATGAGTACTATTTGTGCCGAGAAATTAACTGAATCGGCTTTGCGTGATAATTCACCTGCTAAAATTTTATTTAACGCTAATAACGCCATTAAAAAAGTATTAAAGCAAGAAACACTTGAAGAAGGAACGAACAGAGATGGAATGGAGATTTCTTTAATAAAATTTAATTCTAAAACTAAGCAACTTACTTATACAGGTGCTAATCGTCCATTATGGATTATTAAAGCAAATACAAAAGAATTGGTTGAAGTTAAACCTACCAAAGCAAGTATTGCCAGTTTTACACCTTTGAATTTTGAATACGAACAAAGCGAAATTTCTGTTGAAGCGAATGATGTTATTTATTTAACGAGTGATGGTTTCCCTGATCAGTTTGGCGGACCGGACGGAAAAAAATTCATGACTAAAAATATGAAGCAGTTCTTAAAAGAAATTATGCATTTACCAATTGAAGAACAGGGTCAATTAATAAATAAAAAAATTAATGATTGGAAAGGTCCTTACGAGCAAGTAGATGATTTGTTAGTGATAGGAGTGAGGGTTTAGTGAAGTACGAGTTACGATTGACGAAGTACGAATTATTTCAACCTCTCCAATTTCCCTTTTTTCTTTACAATGTTTTTATAATCCCATTGTATTTTTTTGGATTTCGTTAGCCAGCGTTTTAAGTCTTTGGTATTTATTTCTTCAACGGAAGTATAAGTAATTGAAGCATCTTTAAATTTTCCGCTAGCCCCGAGTTTTAAATTTTCTTCTTCAAAAGTTACGCCACTCCAAAACATTAAACGAACTCCTGCTTTTAATTTATCGTAACCACAAAGAGGATTTCCATCATCGAACCAAACAGGGTGTGCGTGCCAAATTTTATTTTCTGCTTTAGTTAAAACAGCATCAATTTCTTTTGCTAATAAATTACAAATGGCTTTGTCGCTATCTGATAATTTGTTGTTGTATGTTTTTATGTCTTTGTTCATTTTATTATTGATAACGTTTTGCAGCTACAAGAAGTTGGCGATTTTTACCACAAATGTTGATGCGGAGAACCAATGTTTGATTAACCACAAAACTGTCTGCGGAGCACTGAACCGCCAATTTTTTGTAGATGCTGTTAGGCAATGTTTTTAATTCTTATGTCTTCGATAATTGTTTCTAAAATATGGTCAACTGGTTCAGCAATCGATAGTCCAGAATTTTCTTCAAAAATAACTCTTGCTTTTTTAGTCTGTTGGCTGATTGCTATATCTTGGTATGGTATATAACTTTTAATTAGTCCGATTAAATTAGCTTTATTATTAGCTTGTGTTCCTTCAACACTTACCATTTCAGGTATTAAAACTACAGGTCCTCCACTATTACCTGGAAAAACTAAAGCGTCAACAATAAAATCTTTGCTTCTCTTTTCGAATAGGTCTCTAATCCTGGCTATCACTCCCTGTCGCAAT
>JAYTSW010000493.1:0-3178 GCA_043745425.1 Sphingobacteriaceae bacterium
AGTCTCCTAATAATATAGATGATTTGAAATTTTTTAAAATCACTACTTCATCACTATCGACTATCTCTAAATTTGTGAGATATTAATTTTAGAATAGAAGAAACAGTTGACGAGTTGGATTGGAATGAGTATAAGATATTTTAAAATTATAGTTACCATTAATTTGAAATCCGTCTTTTAGATAAAAATTATTCATCCTGAAATTTTTCTTCTATGCATTTAACCAAATCCCCATTTCTAATTTAATTTCTCTAATTTTAATTAAAACAATGTTGAATTATTAAATTATTTTTGCTTATCAAAATTAGATATCTTACAACAACATTCTAAATGCATTTAACTTTTTGAAAGCTTGTCAGTAATACATCAATTGCAATTGAATTGCTAAAGTTTCCTTATTTATTGTTTATAGATTGTTTAATAAACGCTAAAATTAATGGATTTGGTTCTTCAAGTGTAGAACTTAAAGCCGGTTGAAATAATGTTCCAAGGAAAAAAGGATGATTCGCTAATTCAAATGCCCTCATTTCTCCATTAACGGAGCATGCAGTAAATTTCAATCCATTTGAACTTAATATTTCGATGTATTTATTATTAATTCCATAATTACAAAAATATTTTCCAAGTAACTTATTTTTTTTAATAATATTAAATAAAATTGATGACGTTTCAATAATTGTCAATTCCTCCTCTTGTTCTATCAAGGAACACGTTAATTTTGAAATTACTAAATCTGGAGAATTCGGGTTTGTCTCTTCGTGATCGGCATGGGTAATTCCACAAACATTTTTTGCAAATTCAATTATCATATATTGAAAGCCACCACAATTTCCAAAGTTTGGTATATTGTTTTCTCGTGCATAGGTAATAGTACTTAATACATTTTTAATGTCTTTGTAGGGTGAGCCTGGCGCAATCCACAGTCCGCAATATAAATTATTGAAAGCAGTTTTAGAATTCAAAATATCAGTAGAAATCCAATCAAATTGAAGTTCTTGGTTAAATAATTTTTGAATTTGTCTAATGCTGTTATTCAAGGCATGATGTGTTGAATAAGCAGGGTTAAAGTCACCGAGAATAGCAATTTTATAGGTCATAGCATAACAAATTTATGGTTTAATACTACAATTGCTTCGGTATTTTAAGAATTCGTAAAACATAAGAAAATCAAAAAATGTAAACCTTAACTTTCGTTTGAACTTATCACTGAGTTTTCTTTTTTTACATTATGAAATAATGCAAATTTAAACGCTCTTTTATTCTACAAAAAATGAAACTGCACCTTCGTTTTTTCCATCGAATATTTTTCCTTTAAAAGTTTCATCCATCACAATTTTGAATTTGGAAGAAAATTTTCTTGGTTTTAAATACCGAGCAGTTATTTCAACATTGTTGTCGATTTTAATTTTTATCTTAACATAATTGTAAACATAACCATATTTTGGATGATTGATTAATAGTGTTTGGGAGGTTGTAATGAAGGAAGGAATCTTCCCTTTGAATACAGTTGAATCAAAATATTCATAGGTATCCAACTTCATTCCACCAATAGCGTTTGGAGACTCTGGTTCTTCTTTTCCATCTGAAAATAATTTACATTTGCCATAATAAATTACAGCCTTTACCGGCTTACCTGATTTTAAAGCCCCCATTAGTTGTTCAAAATTTTGAACAGCGGTTTGCGCAAATAATGTATTTGTAACTGAAAGAATTATTAGTGAAAGGATAATTTTTTTCATTTTATAGATTTTAATAAGTATTTTTTTGTGAGAATTCGATATAATTTTATTAACGATGTCGCGATGTTTTCTTTTTACTGAATCTGCAATGTAGGTTGGGGCTCCAGCATCTTCAGTTCTTACAAAAGTAGTATTTGTAATGCAAACTACTGTTTCTTCAACTCTGTGAAAAAATTTCTTTATATAGGTGCGTTGACACCTATATAAAGTCCACGAAAGGTCCGTTAATTTAAATAGTTGACGAATGTAAGAACTAATATTTTGCGAAACGCGAAGTTGGAAAAGTCAGCTCTAAGAAATGTACTTATGATATTTTATTTTAGATAAAAAATATGATCTAACTATGCGTTTTTAATTTTGTATTTTAACTTTATTATTTTTATATAGCACTTGCATTCTATTTAACTATTTTGAACAATTAAATAATAAAGTGGCATTCCTATAGTAATATTAAAAGGGAAAGTTATTCCAAGTGCCATTGGTATAAACAAACCTGGGTCGGCCTTGGGAGCGGCTAAACGCATGGCGGCTGGCACAGCGATGTATGATGCACTAGCTGCAAGTATGGCAAAGATAAAACGGTTGCCAATGTCATGAATGAAAAGACCGCTGAGTGCTGCTACTACACAACCATTTATCATTGGAACTATAATTGCAAATGCAGTTGCAAACCATCCATATTTTTTAAATGCTTTAAATCTTCTTGCGGTTACCATTCCCATTTCTAACAAAAAGATAGCTAGAAACCCTTTAAAAATATCTGTTGTAAATGGTTTGATTCCTTCAGCTTGTTTAGTATCGGCAATGAATCCAATAATTAGACTTCCGAGAATCAATAGTACGCTTCCATTGGTAAAGGAATGTTTTATTGTTTGCGTTAATTTTCCTACATTATGATTTTCCGTATCGAATTTCATCAATAAAATAACTCCCATAATAATTGCTGGAGATTCCATGAGTGCCATCACAGCTACCATGTGTCCACCATAAATAATTTTTTGCGCATCTAAAAATGAAACTGATGCAACAAACGTCACCGCACTTACTGAACCATAAGCAGCAGCTACAGCCCCAGCATCACTAATACTCATTTTACTTTTGAGAATAAAAAACGAGTAAAGCGGAATGATCGATGCTATTGCTAGGCCGAATAAAAGGGAGTAAACAATTTCGGTCGTAAAACCACTGTGCGATAGTTCTTGTCCGCCTTTAAAACCAATGGAAAAAAGCAAATAAAGAGCAATGAATTTGCTTGAGGAGGCTGGAATTTCAAGATCACTTTTTACCGTCACAGCAAAAACTCCTAAAACAAAAAATAATAATGTTGGGTTGGTGAGATTGGTAAGTAAAATGTGAAAGTCCATGGTATCTTTTATTTTAATGTTAGTAGAATTAATCGATGAAAATAACTTTTCCAGTAGTAATATCATAAAATGCTC
>JAYTSW010000494.1:0-3174 GCA_043745425.1 Sphingobacteriaceae bacterium
GAAACGCAATACCCAAATGTTTCCCGAATTCGTAAATGTGCTCGCAATCCTCTTTATGAGCTTCTGCACAAATTGCTCCCATTTTTAAACTGCAACCTAACAATACTGCAGTTTTATGGGTAATCATATGAATGTAATCATTAACTGAAACCGAATTACTACTCTCAAAATTCATATCCAATTGCTGACCTTCACAAACCTCTATGGAAGTTTTGGTAAATTCTTCCAATAACAATTTTAGTTTATGTGCTTCGTAATTTTTCAACACATCAAATGCTTTCACCAACATCACATCACCACTTAAAATAGCAATGTTAGTATTCCATTTGGTGTGAACGGTTGCTTGTCCGCGACGCAAAGGGGCTTTATCTAAAATATCATCGTGAATGAGAGAAAAATTATGAAACAACTCAACAGATAAAGCTGCATCTAAAGCTTCTTCCGATTTTTTATCAAATAAATCGCATGCAATTAAAGACAATAGGGGCCGAATACGTTTTCCGCCTAATGATAAAATATAATTTTCGGGATCGTAAAGTTCGCGTGGTTGTTTTTTATCCAATCCTTTAATATAATTATCAAGGTGTACATTAAATAATTCTAATAAAGGCTGATAATTCTTCACCGATTAATGTAATAAGCTTAATAAGTAATTTCCGTAACCACTTTTTGTAAGAGGCTCGGCAACTTTGCGTAATTGGTCGGCATTGATGTAACCCATTGTGTAAGCTACTTCTTCTATACAACCTATTTTAAGCGTTTGGCGTTCTTCAATAATTTGCACAAATTGTCCGGCTTGCATTAAAGATGCAAACGTTCCTGTATCTAACCAAGCCGTTCCGCGATCCATGATAGATACTTTTAATTTTCCGCGTTTTAAATATTCTTTATTTACGTCTGTAATTTCATATTCACCACGAGGCGAGGGTTTTAATTCTTTGGCAATTTTCACCACATTGTTATCATAAAAATATAAGCCTGGTACTGCGAAATGCGACTTTGGATTTTTTGGTTTTTCTTCTATAGATAAAACATTATTGCTTTTATCAAATTCAACAACACCATAACGTTCAGGGTCGCTTACGTGATACGCAAATACCACGCCGCCATCAGGATTAGAAATAGTTTGTAGCATTCGTCCTAAACCAACACCGTAAAAAATGTTATCTCCTAAAATTAAAGCGACTTTATCGTTACCAATAAATTTTTCTCCCAACACGAATGCTTGTGCTAAACCATTCGGCACTTCCTGCACTTGATAAGAAAATTTACAGCCAATTTGTTCGCCCGTACCTAATAATTTTTGGAAATTAGGTAAATCGTGTGGTGTTGAAATAATTAAAATTTCATTTATGCCCGACATCATCAAAACTGATAGTGGATAATAAATCATAGGCTTATCATAAACAGGCATCATCTGCTTGCTCATGGCCAATGTAAGAGGATGTAATCGAGTACCTGAACCGCCGGCTAAAATAATTCCCTTCATAAAATTTCTTCTAAATTTATTAGCCTAAGATACAAATTAACTCTTATCCGATGAAAGTGCTTTAACCTTTTTTCGGTAATTAGGCCTCACAAATCCATAAAATTTAATGTCGCGGTAAATTTGTCTTAAATCCACCCATAGTCCGTAAGAATAATAAACCCCGTTAAAATTTAAATTGGTTTTTTTATTGAATGTAACAATACGAAAACCTCCCATTAAACTTATACCAACCCATTTTAAAGGCTTAAATACCATTTGAACTCCACCTCCGGTTAATCTAACTGGGCCCGCCTCGTGCCATAGTAATGCGGTTTGATTTTCGTCTTTCAAATTATAAATGTAATGACCCAAACCAACTTCCATTGGTACATCTAATTCAAAATAACGGGTATCAATAAGTACATATTGGTAATTAAGGGTAACATATTTAAGTAATAATTCCTGATAGGTAATTTTATTATTTTGATCGTTTAATTTAACGGGTTTCTGCGAAGTACCATTCATGGTATATAAACCCAAACCAACAGTATGTTTTTCTTTTAGAATAACACCGGCTTGTAAACCGTTAATTGTAACAGGAACAGTTTTTGCGCCTTTTTCATTTTTAATCCACGAATCGCGCTGATCTAATCCTAACCATGGACGAATATTTTTGAAGCGATAAGTATGCGCTGAATCTTTTTGGAATTTTATACGAAGCGAATCGAGTTGTTGCGCAGAAAGAAAAGAAAAATTAAGAAGAATGGAAATTAATATGAGATAATTTTTTTTCATTCATTAATTCTTATTGTCGCTGTCCTCATCAGCTTCTGCTTCTTCAAGGGCTTCAATAAATTCTGATTTCTTACTAAGAAAATCTTTATTGGTTAAACGTTTCTCTAATGATAATAAGAACGCAGGCAATAAAACTAAATTGGCACAATACGCCACGATGAGGGTAAACGAAATTAAAATGCCCAAGGCTTGAGTTCCTCCAAAACCAGAAAGTGCAAACATACCAAATCCGAAAAATAAAACGATCGCTGTGTAAACCATACTCACGCCCGTTTCGCTAATGGTTAGCTTAACGGCGTCGGATATGCTTAATTTATTTTTTTTAACCTCGTAGCGGTATTTGGTTAAGAAATACAGTGTACCGTCGGATGAAATGCCGAAGGCAATACTAAATACTAAAATGGTGCTCGGCTTCAATGGAATTCCTAAATAACCCATCACGCCCGCTGTAATTAAAAGTGCGACAAGACTTGGAATGGTAGAAATCAAAATCATACGGAAGGAGGTGAAGAGTGTTAACATTAATAAAGCAATTAATACGATAGCGAGCACAACACTTTCCACTAAATTATTAATTAAAAAATCGTTGCCTTTTAAAAACATAATACTGTTTCCGGTTATACGCACTTCGTATTGCTCTTCTTTCGGTAACCATTGTTTAGCTTCTTCATCGTAATTAAAAATAGTATCGATACGTGGTTTTAATTCTTTAGTTGCCAGGCGGTCCACGCCGGCGCGGTTCCGCGTCCAACTGTTGATGCCGACCATCTGCCGCAGCAGGTCGAGCGTTCCGGGCAACTTGGCTTCCAGCCTCCGTTTCAGCACATCGATCGGGCTCACCCCGCGACTCTGCGGCCGCCAGCCGTCGTCGGCCAAGGCCGACGCATCTAAATTCCGCGCGGATTCCGGGC
>JAYTSW010000495.1:0-11829 GCA_043745425.1 Sphingobacteriaceae bacterium
TCATCAATATATTCAATTGATTTTTTCCAAAGTTCTGCTTCATTATCTGTAAAAAACACCCACGTATCTACCATTCTTCCGCTGGTTGGTAATTTTACTTTATCGCGCAATACATGAAAACGTTTATCGGCAAACCAAGCAAAATCATGAACATTGGATTGCATAAAGCGTATTGTTTTTTTATCAGACGAAGATTCCGGAAATTTTGTTTTTTGATTAATAAGTCGATTAGCTTTTATCAACGCCTCCGTCTCTGCCACTTTCATATTGAGCCATTCCTCTTCTTCGAAAGCATCAATACGATCGCCGGTAGCTGCCAATAAATAATTTTGAGGAACAGTTATACTTACATCAAACGACCCAAACTCACTGTAAAACTCTCCTTGATTTAAATAAGGCATTTGATGCCAACCTGTATTATCAAACACCGCAGGCTTTGGATACCATTGCGTAATGTAATACGCCTGTTCAGTATGGCCCAACCTAGAAAATTTCGCGTCTGGTAATTTTACGTGAAAGGGCGTAGAAATAATAATCGTGTCATGAGAACGAATAGGTTCATTCAAAATTAATTTACAGATATCAATATTCTCTGCATCATATTCAACTTTTACAGATTTGCCATTCACTTTAAAATCCAGACTATCCATATAACCACGCTCTTCGGGTTTAGAATAATAGAATTCAGTTTCTCCATTCTCTAATAATTGTTTTGCTAAAGCAGTATTATGATTTTTATAAGCATTAGGCCATAAATGAAAATAAATATAGGATAAAGAAGTAACTGAGTTGTTAATGTATTTTACTTCTTCAAATGCAGAGAGCTCGTGCTTTTTATCATTAAGAGAAACACGTATTTTATAGTTAACCTCTTGTTGAAAATATTGATCTTGCGAAATTAAATTAAGCGAAATAAAAAAAATCGCCACAATACTTTTGTAACGATTTTTAATAAGAATATCTTTAAACGTGTTCAAGAAATTAATTCAATAACTCTTTAAGTTTAGCTTCCAATTCAGGGCCGCGTAAGTCTTTGGCAATGATTTTTCCTTCTCTATCCAATAAAACGGTGAACGGAATAGATTGAACATTGTATTGTTTAGCTGCCGCACAATTCCAATATTGTAAATCACTTACCTGAATCCAGGTAATGCCATCCTTTTTTATCGCTTCAACCCATTTTTGTAATTCTTTATCTAAGGACACCCCATAAATTTCAAATCCTTTTGATTTGTATTTTTTATACGCCGCTACAACATTTGGCATTTCTTTTCGGCATGGACCGCACCAGCTAGCCCAAAAATCAATAAGCACAACTTTTCCTTTTAAAGAAGACAAAGCAATGTTTTTTCCATTCGGGTCAGGTAAATTAATTTCGGGGGCTTCTGTACCTGCTTTAAAAGCAGCATTTGCAGAAGCTATCTTCAACATCATATTATGGAACATATTTACATCCGAATTGGTAGGATATTTTTTCATTAAACCCTCATCAACCGCTTTGAATACATCCATATATTTTTCAGGATCTAAAGGCTGAATAGCAATAATACTTGGGAACATGCTTGCATTAGACTTTGCTTTTTCGGCAACACGCGCACAATACGAATCCACCACTTTTAAATAAATACCTTCAAAAGTTTTACTTAATGAATCCATTCGCAATGAATCCATTTTACCAGCAGTTGTCATAGCAAAACGAAAGGCTTCGTTTAAAGAATCTTGTTGGCGCTGGAAACCCTTAGTGTCTTCATTATATTCTAAAAATAATTTGGTATCAGGAGAGCCCTCTACTTTGTAAGTATTACCCAAATCTTTCGCGCTTCCTGTGATGGTAATTTTATTTGTTGAATCGATTACCAACATGCCAAAGTTTTGATCGCTTATTTTAATGCGATAAAAACCAAGTGTAGGCACATAATTCTCAAACGAAAAATTTCCTTTTTCATCTAATACACAACTATCCACACGTAATGGCGTTTGAGAGGCTAATTTCTCTAAATATAAAGTTTCACCTTTTGTATCGGTTAATATTCCCTTTAATTCAAAAGTGGTATTGGTTTTTTTGTGGTTGGAGCCGCATGAATAAAGCACTAAGGCTAAAGCGACTAATTTTAAAACATTCTTCATTAAAACAGCTTATTTATAAAGCCTTAAAGATAATAAAATTGGGAGACGGAAAACGTGAAATATTGTGAATAAAAGGGCAAACTTATTAATTTTTCTCCAACTGTTCTTTCACGAGCTGATTCACAACTTTTGGATCGGCTTTGCCTTTGCTGAGTTTCATTACTTCACCTACAAACAAACCTAATAAACCTACTTTACCATTGCGGTATTCGGTAATTTTTTCAGGGAATTTATTAACAGCTTGTTCAACCAAAATCTGAATTTCGTTGCTGTCGCTGTTTTGAATAATATCTAATTCTGTTGCTAAAGCTTCAACAGATTTTGAAGGATTAGCAACTAAAGCAGGAAATAATTTTTGTGAAGCAGTAGTATGTCCAATTTTTCCCGCGTCAATTAAAGCAATAATATCGGCAATTGCTTTTGGTTTGATAGGGAAATTATCAATATGTAAAGCGTTTTCATTCAAAAATGATTTTACGTTTACCATTACCCAATTCGCTGCAGATTTGTAATTTTTTGTGTAAGTTATAAGCTCATTAAAATATAATGCGACTTCTTTCAATTCTGTAAGAATAGAAGCGTCATAATCATTCAACTTTAACTCGTTTACATATTTTGCATACAAATCATTCGGTAAAGGCGGTAAATTCTTTTTTACATTCTCTATATATTCTTTCGTCACCATTACTGGTTGTATATCCGGCTCGGGGAAATAACGGTAATCATTAGCACTTTCTTTACTACGTAAACTAAATGTTGTTCCGTTCACAGCATCAAAACTTCTAGTTTCAACCGCAATTTCTCCACCTGCTTCAATAATATCAATCTGACGCTTTACTTCAAAATCAATGGCACGCTGCACATTTCGGAACGAGTTCATGTTTTTTACCTCAGTACGTTTGCCGTATTCTTTTGCGCCTTTTATTCTCACAGAAATATTCGCGTCACAACGCAAAGAGCCTTCTTCCATATTACCATCACAAACATCAAGGTAACGAACTAATTTTCTCACTTCATTCAAATAGGCATAAGCTTCTTCTCCCCCTCTGAAATCAGGTTCCGTAACAATTTCTAATAATGGAGTTCCTGCTCTGTTTAAATCAATCAAGGTTTCAAAAGGATCAATATCATGCATACTTTTTCCTGCATCTTCTTCCATATGTATACGCGTACGGTTGATTTGCTTTTCAGAACCATCCTTCATTTTAAAACTTATATAACCACCATTACAAATCGGGGTTTTATCTTGAGTAATTTGATAACCTTTTGGTAAATCGGCGTAAAAATAATTCTTACGGGCAAATTGATTTTCCTCTCTAATAACAGACTTAGTTGCAATCCCCAATTTAACAGCGAATTCAATGGCGCGTTTATTTACTTTAGGCAAAGTTCCGGGGTGTCCAAGACTAATAACACTAACATTAGTATTTGGCAAAGCCCCATACTCAGCAGCATCATCACTGTACATTTTGGTTTTGGTCAACAATTGAATGTGACACTCTAAACCAACAACAGTTTCATATTTATCGTAAACGCTCATTTAACAGGGGCAAATTTAGCAATAATTTATTGTTTTTGATACGGAATATTCCCTCTCCTTTTAGGAGAGGGGGGACCACGAAGTGGTGGGTGGGGTTAAACTTCGAAGCGAAAAGGATTTTCTTCAATTTTTAACCTCATCCGTCACGCTGCGCGTGACACCTTCTCCTACAAGGAGAAGGGAAAGCACGTTTTTAATTACTAACATCTCAAAAATAAGATTTGTTTCATCGTATATTTGAATCCCTGAATTATGAGCTACTTAGACGAATTAAATCCTGCACAAAGAGCTGCAGTAGTTGCCAAAGATGGCCCTGTTATGATTATAGCCGGCGCCGGTTCGGGTAAAACACGTGTTCTTACTTACAGAATAGCCCATTTAATTCATAACAAGGTTGATGCTTTTAATATTCTGTCGCTCACCTTTACCAATAAAGCAGCTCGTGAAATGAAAGACCGAATTCATAGAATTTGTGGCAACGACGCCAAAAATTTATGGATGGGAACTTTTCACTCCGTATTCGCTAAAATTTTACGTTACGAAGCTGAAAAATTAGGTTACCCTCCCAATTTCACGATTTACGATACAGACGATAGCAAGAGCGTTATTAAAGATATTTTAAAGCAATTTAATTTAGATGAGAAAGTTTATAAACCTTCCCTGGTATTAAACAGAATTTCGGACGCTAAAAATAAATTAATATCAGCTGCTAATTACGCCAAGAATCCTATAACAGCGGCAGAAGATCAATCGAGCAATAAACCACTACTCGGGCAAATTTATGTTGCTTACCAGAAGCGGAATTTTAAATCGGGCGCAATGGACTTTGATGATTTGTTATATAACACGAATGTGTTGTTACGTGATTTCCCGCAGGTGTTGCATAAGTACCAGGATAAATTCCGCTATATTTTAGTGGATGAGTATCAAGATACCAACTTTTCACAATATGTCATTATCAAACAACTCGCAGCACGTTTTCAGAATATTTGTGTAGTGGGTGATGATGCGCAAAGTATTTATGCGTTTCGCGGAGCTAACATTCAAAACATTTTAAATTTCGAAAAAGATTATCCCGATTTAAAAACATTTAAGCTCGAACAAAATTACCGTAGCACACAAACTATTGTAGGTGCCGCAAATCATATTATTGCCAATAATAAAGATCAGTTTAAGAAAAATGTTTTTACTGAAAACGTTGAAGGTGAAAAAATAAAAGTCATTCGCGCGAATACGGATAATGAAGAGGGTCAAAAAATAGTTCAGTCTGTTTACGAAACAAAACTAAATGAAAGAGCTATGAATAGCGATTTCGCTATTTTGTATCGCACCAATGCGCAATCCCGTTCATTTGAAGAGGCCTTACGTAAATTTAATATTTCCTATAAAATTTACGGTGGCGTTTCCTTTTATCAGCGTAAAGAAATTAAAGATGCGCTCGCCTACTTCCGTTTAACGATTAATAATAATGATGATGAATCTTTAAAGCGTATTATCAATTATCCAACGCGTGGTATTGGACAAACTACCATTGATAAAATTATGGTTGCCGCCGCTGAACATGATATTAGTATGTGGACCGTTATTTCAAATATGAATGATTTTAAATTGGGAATCAATGCGGGAATAACTTCTAAGATTGAGGATTTTGTTACCTCGGTTAAATCTTACGCCCTAATGCTTACCATTAAAGATGCATTTGATTTAGGAAATCACATCTTAGTTACAGCAGGAATTGTTCGTGAATTATATTCTGACAAAACAGTTGAGGGTGTTGCGCGTTACGAAAATATCCAGGAATTACTAAACGGTATAAAAGATTTTTCAGAATCTGAACGCACGCCACAAGAAGATGAATTAAATGAAGTGACGAAATTGAGTCTGCCTAAAGATGAAAACGATATGTTCGCCGAGCAAACGGATACAGGCATTCGTACTTTGGATGAGTTCATGCAGGAAATTACATTAATGACTGGCACTGATGATGCAGACGATGATGAGAATAAAGATAAAGTCAGTTTAATGACCATACACGCCGCAAAAGGTTTGGAATTTCCTTACGTTTATATTGTGGGGATGGAAGAAAATTTATTTCCTTCACAACTATCATTAAATAGCAGAAGTGATTTAGAAGAGGAACGACGTTTATTTTATGTGGCTGTTACTCGCGCCGAGAAAAAAGCAACGTTGAGTTACGCTCTCACTCGTTACCGCTACGGAAACATTTTATATTGTGAGCCAAGTCGTTTTATTGATGAAATAGAATCTACTTTTATTGAATTACCTGAAGACAACAGCACAGAATTTGCGGATGATACATTTGAAGGATTCAGAAAAGGATACGGTGACAAAAAAGAAGTGAAGTTTGAAAAATTTGGGAAGTCTGCTTTTAAAAAGAAAGAAGAAGCTCCCAAAATAAATTTCCAGCCTCCTAAAAATTTAATTTCTCTAAATTCTCGTTTAGCAAAACAAGCGCTTACAAAACCTATTGATACGGAAGGAAACAAAACATTAAAAATTGGCGATGTTGTTTTACACGAAAAATTCGGACAAGGACAAATTCTCGACATTGAAGGTGCATGGCCAGAATGCAAAGCCACCATTAATTTTATGAATGCAGGCGAGAAAAAACTGCTTTTAAAGTATGCTAAATTGAGTTTGATTTAATTTCTTATATTGTGCCTTAATGAGGCCTTTAGCAAAACAAATTTTCCTTTTCAGCTTTCTGCTTTCCTGCGCACTTGGTCTGTTCGCTCAGCAATCAAAGCTTGATTCCTTAAAACGTAGAGCCCTAAGTCTGCCTAATGATACCACAAAAGTTTTAGCGTTAAACAAATTTGCCAAAGCCGCTGCTAATTCAGGCGAAATGGATTCTGCAAAAGTTTATTTCCAGCAATCTTTAGATCTTTCGTTACAATTAAAATATCATTTTGGTATATCTGCCGGATTCAATAGCCTTGGTAAAATTTATCTTAACAAAGGTGCCTATCCGGAAGCGCAAGAGTATTTTTTTAAAAGCTTGGAGGAAGCCGAGCGTAACAATATAAAACAAGGAATGGCGGCGGCTCTTGGTAATCTTGGTATAGTGTATCAGGAACAAGAGGATTTTAATAAATCGTTGCGCTATCATTTTAAATCTCTCAAAATTGAAGAGGAACTTGGTAATTTGAATGGTGTGGCCGGCTCGTATAACAGTATTGGCAATGTTTACTATTTCAAGAAAAATTATGATAAGGTAATTGAGTACTACAATAAATCACTCGCCATTAAAAACAAACTCGGTGATATTGAAGGAAGCGCTTCCACTTTGGCCAACATTGGGAACGTTTATTATTTTCAGAATGCATTTACTAAAGCTCAGGATTATTATTTCAGAGCTTTGTCTCTTTTCGAAAAGGTGGATGACAAGCAATCCATAGCCATGACTTTTAATAACATTGCTGAAACGTATATTAGCCAGAAAGATTATAAAGAAGCTTTAAAACAATCCTCAAAAAGTTTAGCCATGTCGATGCATATCGGCTCGTTAGACGATCTTAAAAACGCGTATCGAACTTTAAGCAGTAGTTACGAAGGATTGGGCAATCATAAATTTGCTTTACAAAACTATAAGCTTTACACACGGTTTAAGGATAGTATCTATAATGATGAAAACGCCCATAAAACTATGGAAACCGAAATAAAATACCATTTCGATAAAAAAGCGATGAACACCCGTATTGAAAACGAGAAGAAACAAATTTTATTGGAGGAAAAAGCAAAAGTACAAAGGCTCATTATTTATTTCGGATCGGGCTTTTTGATACTCGTAATTATTTTTGCAATTTTTGCTTTTAGAAGTTTTAAATTGAAACAAAAAATTAATCATCAATTGTCATTGCAAAAAGAGGAGATAATTGCACAACGAGACGAAATCGAATTACAACGATCCATAGTCGAAGAAAAAAACAAAGACCTAACCGATAGTATATATTACGCCAAACGTATACAGCAAAGTTTGATGCCTAGTGAAAAATATCTTAATAGAATCATAAAAAAATTAAAGGGCTAAAATGAGTATAGTTGAAATCGCTTTTTTACTTTTAATCCTAATTTCTATTGTGATAAAACGATGACATCACAAAATCGTAACCCTTTTCATTTATAGCTTCATTAAAGAATTCAGAACTCAACTCACTAAGCAAACTCAATAGTATATTCATTTAAAAAAAATATCCTACGTTTAAATACCTAGGTTTAAGGCAAAACAGTCTCTTTACTTGTAAGATTTAACCCGAAATAACCTTTTATAATCTGGTTTTTCCTACTATTTTAGCGAAACTTATTGTTATTTATGAAAGTTGCAATCTTTGGTGGTGGTGTAGCTGGGCTCAGTGCCGCACACGAATTAATTAAACGAAACTTTGAAGTAGAAGTCTATGAAGCATCATCAGTGGCGGGTGGTAAAGCCCGAAGTGTTGGTGTTCCCGGCTCTGGAAAAGACGGAAGAATGGATTTACCCGGAGAACATGGTTTTCGTTTTTTTCCCCGATTTTATAAGCATGTTATTGCAACCATGCAGGATATTCCTCTCAAAGAAAAATGCAAAACAGTTGCCGACAATTTAGTAGAAACAGAACGTATTCGCTTGGCAAGATTTGATAAACCATCATTAGTTCTTCCTGCAAGATTCCCCCGTTCATTAAAAGAATTGAAATTACTTTTTAGCACTGAAATTAGTGGTGGACTTGGTTTATCGCAGCAAGATAAAGATGATTTCGCCTTAAAAGTTTGGCAATTGATGACGAGTTGTAGAGAACGACGGAAAAACGAATACGAACGCATTTCCTGGTGGGAATTCATGGATGCTGATAATCATTCCGAAGCCTATCAAACTATTTTTGTTCGCGGATTAACACGCACACTTGTTGCCGCTCGCGCCGAAAAAGCAAGTACAAAAACTGGTGGCGATATTTTTATCCAACTTATTTTTGATATTGCTCGTCCTGGTATTAGCAGTGACCGTATTTTAAATGCGCCAACAAATGAAGCATGGATTGACCCGTGGATGGAACATCTTACCAAAAAAGGCGTTACGTTTCATTTCAATTCACCACTTAAAAAATTTAACTGCGATAAAAAAAATATTATTGGTGTGGTAGTGACTGAAAATAGTGTTGAAAAAGAAATAAAAGCAGATTATTATTTAGCCGCAATGCCTGTAGAAGTAATGGCGAAAAAAATTGATAACGATTTACTTCACATTGACCCTACTCTTCAAGGTGTAATTACATTAAGTGATTCCGTGTCGTGGATGAATGGAACTCAATTTTATTTAACTGAAGACGTAGATATTTGTAAAGGACATGTAATTTATATTGATACACCTTGGGCTCTTACTTCCATTTCACAGAAACAATTCTGGCCAAACACCAATCTTGAAAATTACGGTGACGGTAAAGTGAAAGGGATTCTCTCTATCGATATATCAGATTGGGAAACACCTGGAATTCTTTATAATAAAACAGCAAAAGAATGTACCAAGGAAGAAATAGTAAAAGAGATTTGGGCACAACTTAAAAAAAGTTTAAATATTGATGGAAAAGAAATATTAAAAGACTCGCATTTACACGATTGGTATCTGGATTCGGACATTGAATTCGATATTGAATTGGAAAAAGTTCAAAAGAACAAAGAACCTTTATTGGTAAATACAGTTAACTCATGGAATCTTCGTCCGTATTCTTACACCAGAGTTCCTAATTTATTTTTAGCAAGTGACTATGTTAAAACATATACGGATTTAGCTACTATGGAAGGCGCCAATGAAGCTGCAAGGCGTGCCGTTAATTGCATTATTGATACATCAGGCAAAAGAGAAGCAAAATGTGAAATATGGGACCTTCACGAACCCACTGTATTAAGTATTTTTAGGAAGGTAGATTTGAAAAGATATAAAAAGGGGCTCACCTGGAATCAAAAGTTTCCGCTAATTTTTGAAATAATACAGTCCCTTCTACTTTTTTTTAAACGAATATTTTAATACTTTAACACAATGCAAAACTGGTTAAATTTAGACACCTATACTACCCTTGAGCTTAGCTTGTTTGGGATAGGAGCATTTTTTTGGCTTATATGTTATGTGTTTATTATTAGAAGTCTTTTTAAATACAAATTCGTAGGCATTTCTGCCGGTGTGGTTGGGGCAAACATAGCTTGGGAATTTTTATGGGCTTTTGTTTTCAAACAAGACATGGGTTTTCTTTTACAAATCGGTTATGTGGGTTGGTTTTTGCTGGATTGTATTATTGTTTGGGGGATTTATAAATATGGTGACAAACAGGTGAATGATAAAATTAAACCGCATTTTAAATTTTTATTTACTCTTTCAATTCTTGGCTGGTTAGCCGTGCTTTATTTTTTTACTAAAGGATTTATTTATGAAACGACGCATATCGGCGCGAACTCGGCTTATGCTATTCAGCTTTTAATTTCCGTATCTTGTTTAATCATGTTTCTTAATAACCCCAATGAAAAAGGCATTAGTTATTTAGCCGCATGGGGTCGTATGTTGGGTTCATTATTTTGTGGCATCATGTGTATTATGCATTGGCCTGATAATTTATGGATACCATCGATGGTGGTGGTTTATATGATTATCGATATTTATTATATTATACTTGCAACAAAAAGTCTTAAAACAAATGGTTTTCATTGGTAAATTATGAAAGATTTTATAATAATAGAAAATGAAGAATCGCGCGTAAAGGCCATTAACCGCTTTTGCATTTTTACTGCGCTTTTAGCTTTACCATATGTTTACATTCTTTTTACTAATGGGCTCCCAGTTTCATCAGGGATTATGCTTTTAATTATTTTAGTTTTTTCATTACCTGTTTACTTTAATAAAAAATCAAAACACTCTCTCGCACGTAGTATTATTATTATTAATACTAATTTTGCGGTAGGTTATTTTTCAATAATACTTGGTTTTGATTCAGGTATACATTTATTTCTATTTTCAGCTCCCTTAATAACCTATTTATTATTTGATTTTACCAAAAAAAGAAAGATTTTTATTTCAATAGGTACATATGTATTTAATTTTTTAACTATTTACTTTATATATCGACTTGATTTATTTACACCAGTGCAGCTTTCGGATTATGTAAATGATATTTTATATTTTATGAATTTTAGTTTCAGCCTTGCCCTTTGTTTCTTTCTTATTATTTATTTTGCCAATAATAATTCACTTTATATTACGCTTTTAAAAAAGGCAAACACGGTGTTACAAGATCAACACGAACTAATGCAAATTGAAATTACTGAGAAAACAAAAACACATCAGAAATTAAGTGATACCCTTAAAGAAAAAGATACTTTACTTTCTGAAATACATCACCGCGTCAAAAATAATCTAGCTGTCATATCCGGACTACTTGAGCTTCAGAATTATTATGTGACCGACGAAAAAGCATCTTCCATTTTAAAAGAATCGAGAAATCGGATTAAATCAATTGCCTTACTTCATGAAAAATTTTACGAAAACAAAAACCTTGACAGTGTTGAAATACGCTCTTATGTTGATGAATTAATCCATTATATTAAACTATCTTTCACGAATGATAAAAAGGAAATTAAAATTCATACTCAAATTGATCAGATTAACCTGCCCATGAATGAAGCCTTACCATTTTCCTTACTAATAAATGAATTAGCCACCAATTCATACAAACATGCCTTTAATGAAAAGAATAGCGGCAATATTTACATTTCGGTGACCAAAAATAATAACGATTATATTTTAAGATATAAAGATGATGGATGTGGGTTTGATACATCCGACAACTATAGCAAGAACTCATTGGGAATGAATCTAATTGAAGCTTTTTCAAAACAATTAAAAGGGAAAATGAGTTTTGAATCAAAAAATAATGAAACCGTTAGCGGAATTGATTTTAAATTAAGTTTTAAACGTACTGAATAATGAAAAAAATTTTAATAGTAGAGGACGATTTTGTTTTAAGTATGATTAACCGTAAACACCTCGAGTTAATGGGGCACACCGTTGTAGACTCTGTAACAAATGGCTTAGCAGCCATTGAATCTGCAAAAAAACACGAGCCTGAAGTTATTTTAATGGATATGCGTTTAGAAGGGGCTATGACCGGCATTGAAGC
>JAYTSW010000496.1:0-3150 GCA_043745425.1 Sphingobacteriaceae bacterium
AACGACAAGAGCGTTTAGAAGAACGAACTAATTTATTTTTTGCCAACGCTTGCGTGAACACCTTGAACTTTATGCAAAAAGTTGCACGAGCAATTAATCCCGCTTTTTATTTTGAGCGTTTAGTGCCTCACTACGAAGTGTTACGGAATGTTATTGAAAAAGCAACAGAGGCAGAAGCCTATAGTACTAATATTGTTGAAAGAGAATTGTGCATCTACAAAAGCTTTGCACACATGAATCCACAGCGATTAGAAGATTATCACAAAGTATTAGCCAGAGGCGAAGATGAATACACCGCCTTGCTGAAGGAACGAGAAGAAAATCACTTAGACAAAGCATCAGGGCTTCGTTTTATTGCTAAAAAATTAATGTTCTATGTAGCTAATTCAGAAACAGAACTGTTTTTAGAAATCAACGAAAAACTTATTCAATACCAAGATGAGAAACTCACCCAGTTATTTTACAATATAACTGTGCATGTTAATTTTTTAAAATCAAATAATCATGGGTAGTAAAGCAATAGAGGGGCAATTTATGCTAAAAGCATACTCTCAAAAAGAAATACTTGCCTTATATGGAATTACCTATGCCGTATTTAAAACATGGATAGCTTCGTTTGAATCTGAATTAGGAGCATTAAAGGGTAAATACTATACTGTAAAACAGGTGCAAGTTATTATAGATCGTTTAGGAATACCTCGCATTGTTGAATTTTAAAATGGAAACGATGAACCATATATTCGACAATCGCCAACTATTACAAAGCTTTGTAGTAAACGGCGGCAACAAGATTTCTGTAACAGCACCTTCTCGCAAGCATATCATTTCAGCAGAAGATGTCAAACGCATTTTTATACAACATTTAAATGATACTGAAGTTACAGATATCAAAACGTATTTACTCACTCATAAAAAAAATAAAATTCAGTTTGATACGGTTGAAACGTGGTGTGAAAGCATTATAGAAAATTCGCTTGCCGCTCGCAGGTTACCTGATTTTGCCGGAAAAATAAATCTTAAAGAATTTTTTATCGAACGAGTAGTTTCTGAAGGGTGTGCCAAAGCTATTATTTTTTTGCATAAATATTACTATAAAATTGGTCTATTAAGTCCCAGTACTGATCGGTTAAATAAACATCAAAATGCATTTTAATGCGTTTTGATTTCGGATGATTCATTTTCATTTGACTTTTCGGAAAGTGCCCAAAACCATTGATACACCTTTGTTCCCGAATAACACAATAAATTAAAAACGTAGCTATGGAAAAAGCGCATACAAATACAGATAGCAGTAGTAATATGTTTCTCACAGGAACTATTCTGTTGGCTAATTTGGATTATTCAGGTCTTGCTGATTATGCCGTCAAAGCACTCGTGGGTGGAGTAATATGGATGGCGTTTAAGGTGGGTGGGGATTATATCAGCGAACGATTAAAAAAGAAGTAATGGAGATTTGGAAAAAAATAACGGTGGGAACAGTAGTCGGAGGAGCTTTGATTGGCGGGACGATTTATGTACTCAGATTAAATAAAATGAATGCAGAATTAGAAACTATTCCGATGGTAAAAATTCACAAACTGGATTTTTCAGGATTAACATTAAGAGTCGATGTACAATTAAAAAATCCAGTCAACGCTTACGATGCATGGGCTAAACGATTAAAAGCCGCCTTTGATAAAGTCTATGGTTTTTTACCGGGTACAGATGCCGATGCCATCGTTGCAGTGTTTAACGAGATCCCCACACAAACCGCATTCATACAAACTGCTGTCTCGTACAAAAAACTCTACGGAACAAATATGTTGGAGGATATGCAATCCGAAGCAGAGTTTGGGCAGTACGCAGACTGGATGAAAATTATCACGCAAAAGAAAAAGAAATAAAATGAACAACCCTAGAAACATAAAATACATTGTGGTGCATTGCACGGCAACACCCACCAATACTACGCTTGAGTCTATCAAACGTTATTGGAAAGAACAACGAGGATGGGGAGATACACTGGAGTTATTGAACTTTAAACAAGCCGCCTAAAACATGAAAACACCAATTACTTATTACGGAGGCAAACAAAATATGCTAAAACATTTATTGCAACTCATACCTGCTCACACGATTTATTGCGAACCCTTTTTTGGCGGTGGTGCATTGTTTTTTGCTAAACCTAAATCTGAAGTGGAGATTATTAACGATAAAAATGGAGAGGTTATTAATTTTTTCAAAGTCGTTAAAACAAAATTCGCGGGGCTTCAAAAAGAAATACAAGGCACATTGCATAGCAGAGAGCATTATAAAAAAGCAATGGTGGTATATGAACATCCTGATTTATTTACGGATGTGAAACGTGCTTGGGCTTTATGGGTACTAACCAATCAGGGCTTTGCCAGTATGATCGGTTCCTGGGGATTCGGAAAAGAGAACGCCAAGGAAAAAGCACTCGCTAATAAACGTGATGAGTTTACTAAAGTGTATGCAGACCGTTTACGGATGGTGCAAATTGAAAACAACGATGCGATAAAAGTGATTGACCGCTGCGACTCGAAGGATACATTCGTTTATGCCGATCCTCCTTATATCGGTTCGGACATGGGACATTACAAGGGTTATTCGGAAAGTGATTATAAATTTTTGCTTGATAGACTCGTAAAATTAAAAGGCAAATTTTTACTGAGCTCTTATCCTTCTTCTATTTTATCTCAGTACATAAAAAAATATAAATGGAAAATTAAGAAGGTTGAAAAATCGGTATCTGTTACCAAGCATACCGATAAAAAGAAAACGGAAATGCTTGTTATGAATTATGATCCAGCTAAAATAAAATCGCCCGTAGCATATTCCAAGGTAAAACAGGTCTCGGTAAAAACTTTAGAATCCAAACTCAAACATTTAAAATTCGCAGCATAATGAAAATTACTACAAAGAACTATTTTGACACCATAAATAAAATCGGTTTTGAAAATTTGCCTTTAGTGTTAAAACAATCGCATACCGTGATCCTAACTAAAACAGTTAATGGGGAGGACTGGAGCCGGTATAAAAATGATGCGAATTTAAAACGCATGATTGATTTGGTATTTAAAAAACTGGAAGAGTTTATGGCTTCAGAAAATATTGATTTGTCAGGAATGGAAGATACTGAGGTTGTGAATG
>JAYTSW010000497.1:0-3143 GCA_043745425.1 Sphingobacteriaceae bacterium
TAATGTTTTCAAATCATCATTTAATCGCCCTAATTTATATTACGATGTGCGATCAAAGCAAAACGTAGTAAAAGAAATTGTAAAATATATTAAGCAAAACACCGGTAAGTCAGGAATCATTTATTGCTTGAGTCGCAAAAAAGTTGAGGAAATTGCAAATGCATTAAAAGTTAATGGCATAAAAGCACAACCTTATCACGCGGGACTCGATGCAAAAGAACGCGCGAGAACACAAGATGAATTTTTAATGGAGAAAATTGATGTGATTGTTGCGACGATTGCATTTGGTATGGGAATTGATAAACCGGATGTACGTTATGTAATTCATCACGATGTTCCAAAATCATTAGAAGGGTATTATCAGGAAACAGGCCGTGCTGGTCGCGATGGTGGAGAAGGAAATTGTGTTACTTTTTATAGTTACGATGATATTATTAAACTAGAGAAGTTCATGAAAGATAAACCTGTTGCCGAACAGGAAATAGGAAAACAAATGTTAAGCGAAACTGCTGCTTTCGCCGAAACTTCATCTTGTCGACGTAAATTTTTATTACATTATTTTGGTGAAGAGTTTAATGATGATAAATGTAATGAGCATTGTGATAACTGTCGCCATCCAAAGGAAAAATTTGAAGCGAAAGAAGATTTGGAATTAGTTATTGAAGCAGTTCTAGAAGTAAAAGAAAAACATAAAGTTAAAGATATCATTAATGTAGTAATGGGCACTTTAACGGCCACTTCAAAATCATACAAACATAATGAGTTAGATAGTTGGGGTAAAGGAGCTGAAGACGATAACGATGATAAGTATTGGAATGCTATTTTGCGCCAGGCAATTGTTAACGGATACCTCACAAAAGATATTGAGAATTACGGTTTATTAAAAGTTACTGATAAAGCAAAAGCATTTTTAAAGAAACCACATAGTATTAAGTTTACACGTGATCACGATTTCAGTAATGCAGATAAGAGTCACGATGATGATGATATTGCAATGGGTGGAAAAGGTGCTAGCGCTGCTGACCCAATATTATTTGCGATGTTAAAAGATTTAGTAAAAAAAATATCTAAACAAAAAGCATTACCGCCATACGTTATTTTTCAGGAAACTTCATTGGAAGAAATGTCAATTCAATATCCTATTAATATGGAGGAGCTGACAAAAATTTCGGGAGTAGGAGGAGGCAAAGCCACTAAATACGGTAAACCATTTATCGATTTAATTAAGAGCTACGTTGAAGAAAATGAAATTGAACGTCCAAGTGATTTAGTAATTAAATCAGTAGTTAATAAATCTGGATTAAAAGTTTACATCATTCAAAATGTTGATCGTAAAATTCGTTTGGAAGATATGGCGAAATCAAAAAGCCTTAAGATGAACGATTTGTTAACTGAGATGGAAACGATTGTTGCATCAGGTACCAAATTAAATATAAAATATTATTTGGAAGACATGATGGACGAAGAGAAACGCAACGAAGCACTGGAATATTTTAAAGAATCGGAAAGCGACAGTGTATCAGAAGCTTTAAAAGAATTAGGCGAAAACGATTATTCGGAAGAAGAAATAAGATTAGTACGCATTCAGTTTATTTCTGATTACGCTAATTAAGATTTTTGTGAAACGAACGTAGTTCTGTTTCACCTTACATCCCGCATACAAACACTAAAAGTCCTGCTGTTTACAGCAGGACTTTTAGTTTATGGGATGGTTAAGAGGTTTTATTTTTATTTAATGGCGTAACTGTTAACCTCAACCCCTGTAGCAACATTAAAGGCATACCCCTTTAAAATGTGCAAAGCTTCGTTTTGTTCGCCTAGGGCTAAAGTTTCTTTTTCGTCGGCGTTGCTTAAACTTCCTAATTTAGCGGCAGTGGTTGGCATGGCATTGGCTTCTTCACGCATTTCATTAGCAAGACGCATGTTCATTTCAGCATCTGCAATTAAACTGTGAGCTTGTTTACCGGCGATGGCACTGATATTGGTTTTTTCAAGTAACTGGTTAAGGCTGGTTTTATTTAGAGCATAAGCTTCTTTGTTTTTTACGCCCGATAATTCTAAGGCAGTAATAAACATCATCTCTGCTTGTTTGTAAAGCGCATTGGATTCTTCTATCAATTCAGTTTTGGTTAAACCTGAACTTTTTTGAGCAGCTGCTCTTAAGCTTTTTGATTTAATACTTAAATCATCGGCTTGTTGTTTTAATGTTTGTCCTGATGTTTTGGCGCTGGGTACGGTTGCAATCACAACTTTATCCTGTATAATTTCTTTGCCATCCATGAGTGGTTTTTTAATTCCCTCATCGTTATATTTTAGAGTCATTCCGAAATTATCGTTTTTAGACGCTTGGTTCCCTGGTGTTTGGCCGTTTACCATTACCTGAATGGTAAGAGCCAACAATGCTGAAATGTAAATTCTTGTTTTCATAACTAATGAGTTTTAAATAAGTTAATGTTTCCATGTTTATTTTAATTTTTAGTCGCTCCCAAGGAGCGGGATAATGTATAATAAATTAATTGGTATAGAATTGGCTTTGCTTTTTTACCAGCCCCTCCAAATCAAGATTTAAAAGGGGTTCCGGGTTGCTTTAGGGTTTGGTTACTTACTTGTACGTGATGGTTTTTAAAAAGGTTCGCTTTTTTTAATTAAAAATAAAAACAGGCTATTGTTTACAGCTTATTAAAAGAGTGCTAAAGCGCTCTAAATATTTATCTTACTTTACATAATTTAGCAACTGTTTTTACGTTATTAATATCCATGTTTTCTCCTCTTATACATAGATACATTTTTTTGTTCGGGATTTGCGTGATGGGTGGTGGCATGTTATTCGGTACAGTACCTACCAGTATTCCTCAGATTATTTTATTTAGTAACTGGGTATTAGAAGGCAACTTTAAAGAAAAACTCAATTCATTAAAAAGCAATAAAATTTTTTGGATCTTGAGTGCTGTTTTTTTAATGCATATTCTTGGGCTAATGCATTCAACTAATATAGAAGCGGGATTAAGCGACATTAGAATAAAAGTGCCCTTAATGTTATTGCCTCTTATTTTTTTTAGTTCAAAGTCCCTCGATAAAAAAGAATTTCATTTACTACTTGTGCTTTTTGTAACAGGTATTGTGTTAAGCAGTTTTTGGTGTAT
>JAYTSW010000498.1:0-11721 GCA_043745425.1 Sphingobacteriaceae bacterium
ATTGTAAATGGCGCTGAAATGAGTTGTTCATTAGATTTAATATTCTCACCAACTAATACCAAATCACTTGCAACATTAATCAATCCTTCTTTCACGTAGATAGGTATTATAACCTTAATATATTTATTATTACTGATAAACAACAAATCTTCTGCCGGAAATTCATTTATAAAAGCATCAACGAATTCATATTCAGCATCCATATATTCCTGATTCTTAAAAAGAGTGTCTGGTTCAACCTCGATGAGATGCTGAGTACCCATGTTATCAAATCCATATTTAAAAGAAATTTCGGGAAATTTCTCAAATATTTTATCAATTTGGTTAATAATAAATTTTCTAATTTTTTCTTTCATATCTATATTTCAAACACTTTCTTCAATATTTTATTTACTTCGTTTGCTTGCTTAACGGCTTCTTGACTAAAATCAATCTCAATATTTTCTTCTTGGTAATCTGCCTTTTCTCTTTTGTTTTTTAGTTCACCTACTGTTCTATAAAAAATCGTCGCATCAAATCTTATACCCTTGTCTTTCATTTTTTGATGCAAATAATTTTTTGCAAAAATATGAGAGCCTTTATTTTCCTTTTTTGCCTCTTCCTCCAATTTATCTTGGGTAAAACCAAATTTATTAAGAAGTAGATGTATCATCATTTGCACCGAGCTATAATAAGCACAATGAACACTTGAAGAATGTAAGTTGTTTTTGATAAGTATTTCTGATGCCTGTAAATTGTTATTCGACTTGTCCAATAAAATTCCCATACTGAGAATAAAAGTAATAATTTTTAAAAACAATTATTTAGAAAGATTCTAAATAAGAATAGGTCGGTTTTCCCTATACACACCAAAGATAGTAAATTATTTCCATAACAATTTCACCTAACACGAATCAACCTTCATATAAGGGAGATTTTTTGACTTTTTGCCTTAATAAATATAGGTTTCAAAGCTTTTAATGTCCCGTACTTCTAAAATATCATGTTCTGCATTTGGGTTGTAGTATTTTTCTCTATAGAACCAATAAGCCTCCTCGAAAAGCTGAATATCTATTTTTTGTTTTAAAAAATAATTTTGATTAGGGATTACATTTTTTCTGTTATCAAATGAGTCAGGTAAATAGTAGTTAAGGATAATGGTTTTATTAAATGTTAAAGCAAAATATTTCAAAATCAGCGCGATTTCATTAAAGCTTAAATTGGTATTTTGCTTAAACCTTTCCAATACAGTCCCATTGAAATAGGAAAAGAAAACCGCCTCCTGAGGATATAGGTAAAGGTTTTTTAAGGCTGATTGTAACCCATATTTTTGCAAAGCAACAAGTTGATACTTTTCCAAATTATTAGAAAACAAATAAGGATTTTCATTTATGTAGTCAATATAGTTCTTATTATCAAATGTCGAGCGTAATGATAAAAATAATCCACTCCTGAATTTATTAAAAAAAAATTGGTTAGTTCCCATGCCAGGCCTACTTGCAAATAAATAAATTCCCTTTTCCGTAAAACGCATTCTTTATTTTTTAGGTGCTGCCAATATACTGTCGGAATTAGTGATTTGATACATATTTTTAACCATTTTGATACTTTAACCGATGGTTTTGCTATAAAAGAGACAAAAGCTCCCTAAAACCGCTTTAAAACGATTCCTATCATTTCTCAAACCAATTAATGGATCAAAGCAAGTTAGTAGGACGTATGGATTTAACTTTATATAAAAAATATTCTCCCAAAGTCACAAGCCATGAAATATTCACGAAGGGTTTTATCAAAAGTCAAATCCTTGTGTCCAATTTAAGTCCTGTTGATCTCAGTCTTTGTTGATAAAGTGAAAAAATAACGTTCACCAGACTTTCGCTCATGAAAGGTTAAATTGTTTGCCTTAGAATATAACTTCAGACACAATGTAAATGTTTTTTGCGTCCTAATCTTCGAATAATTTCTAAATTGATCTTTAAACCTCGTATATATTGTCGATTTAGTATATTCTTGCTCTGGCTTAACATTTGTATTGATAAACTCAATGAACTCCTCGCCAGCTCTTGCTCTTAAACGCTTTAAATTAATATTAATTGGCGGCGGCTGAATTAATCCATTCTTTAAGTAGAATTGCATCGCGTAAGCGATAAAATTGTAAAATAAATTCCATTGCTCATTATCCCAATCGTTAAACAATAAATGTCCAAATTTTTGCTTTGGTGAATAATTAATATTGTAATAGTTCGATAACTCAAATTCTACTTTTCTTCTCTGATGACTTTCGCCCTCACCAAAAACAGTATAATTAGTTGTAAGGAGAACCTTTGGCGTATTTTCATAAGCAAAATACTTTTTATTCTCATACTTTTTGTCAACAACCATACCATCGGTAATAATAGAAAATAAGTTTTCAAAATTAAAATACTCTGGTATATCATCTATAAATAGAACTTTTGTTTCAGGAGTCACTTGCGAATACATAAACTCAGATTTATCGGAAAACTTCTTACCATCCTCACGAACCATACTAACAACATGCGAAATTATTTTTGAGAGTATGCCTTTTCCAGTACCACCGTTTGGCTCATCAGAATCATTTGCGTCCATTAAAATAATACACTTTGTTGTAGCCGGGTCTTTATAGTCATGAATTAAGTAAGAAATTATAGTCCATATTGAATCAATTCTCTTTTGTTCAATTTTTTTATCCGTATGTTCGCATACATCTGAAAGGAATTTGCATATTTCAGATTCTTCTAAAATTTTATCCAAATTATTTTCGAGCTGAAAGTTATGATCCCGAATTTTGCTTGCCCAAACATATCCATCTAACTGATCATACCCAATCGTTTTGATTGAAGCTTTACTTATTTCACAAATACAATTTTTGAAATACAAACGAGCCTTATCCCGTTCATCAGTTTTAATTCTGTCATTAAAAGGGTTGAGAGTTTGAAGATTATTATCACTAAATAGCCTTTGGTTATTATAAAAAGTATTTTTTAAACTTTTCTTTTTCACTTCTGAGATATTCAATGCTTCAATAAAATCGAAAAACCATTTTACCAAATTGCTTTTTTCAACTTGACTTAGAATCATGTTGTTTATTTTGACGAGCATTAAACTACCATCTCCTTTCAAATCATAACGTCTAAAACCCGCGTTAAAAATATACTCGAACAATTCAACCTGATATATTTTATATCCTTTATCGGTGTCGAACCAAAAATGAAAATTGCCATTCCGAGAATTACTTTCCTCGACTTCCACACCATACTTCTTAGCTATGTGGAAAAAGGTTGAGACAGTAATTTCTTTAGTATTGTTTTTCAAACACTGTGTATATTGCTTGTCTGTCTTTTCATTTTTATAGTCTTCATGGAATTGACTTACTCTAATAAATAGCGAACGTCCTGCTTCACTATAAGCGGTAGCAAAAGCGTAGGCCAACCTTATCCAATCTTCGTATTCTAAAGTGATGTCGATTTTCTCTTTTTCGATTTTATTAATCAGTGCTTCAACATTGGGATCTACTTTTATATCTATTGGAAGTGCTTGTTTTCTTTTTTCTCTTTTGGCTTTTGCTTCTTTAACCACCCAGATCTTACTGTCTTCATTAACTATTATATTAGGATCATGACTTAGATAACAAAAATCGTTGAGGTTAACTTTTGACTTATCGCTATCAATGCCTGCATATTCTTTGTAATAATCAAAAACTTGATTAATCGCTTCCTTATAAATAGCTTCGTTTGTTTTCTTCGCTTTAACTATTATTTTAAGGCCATCGCCAGAAGGTGAAATAAAGCAAGCACTGGTGTATGGTAATTCACCCACTGTTTTTTTAGTTATCAGCAAGTTTGGCACTTGATCATAATCTAAACAAATGTGGTTTGATGAATTAATTAATGGGGTTCGTTGGGAATTTTTGTATGTGCCACCAAATGTGATTGCAGGCAAAGCACTTTTAAGAGCTCTGCGTTTATTTTTGTCAGTCTCTTGCCTAATTGCATGAATTTGGTTAGCGAAGTTATTTTCAAAGATTTTTCCTGTTTTAATTGCCTTAAAAATTTCAGGTAGACTAACATTTGTAGTTGTCTTGGCAAACATGTTTACAAAGTATGAACACATACTCTGTAACTCTTTTTTTTGATTAATTTTCTTATGCTTCATAATATATATGGTTTTGTTGTTTATCTCTTATGATTTCTTTGAAATATTTTAGCATCAGCTTCATTTTCCAAATCAATTTCTGATTTGATCAAACCCATTTCGATGAAGTCAATTAAATCTGAACGCTTGATCATGACAAGCTTGCCTGACGCCTTGTAGTACCTCAACTTTTTGTAATGGCAAAGTTTTCTTATGTGGGAAATAGAACATCCAAGAAACTTGGCAGTTTCTTCTACGGTTAAATATTCTTTTTGCTGAAAGGTTTGTTCTTTAAGGAAATTTTCTATTGCTAAAAGTTTATCGAATACGGTTTCCACATCCAAAAAATTAGATTAATAAAACCGAATAAACTTATTTACGAATAACTACTTATAAAATGTAGCTTTATTTACGGATGACTATAATGAAAATCTATAGCGAAGACAAATATCGGAACTAATTTGTTTTTTTGCAAATTATTTTTAAAATCTTAACTTTTATTAGTAAAATCTGGGAATTTAAGGTTTGGTATTTTAGTCACGGCTTCAATTTTCTTTTCATCAACTAATTTAGCATAAATCTGAGTTGTTTTCAATTCTGAATGCCCTAACATTTTAGAAACAGTATAAATATCTGTTCCAAATGTTATATGAAGAGTTGCGAAAGTATGTCTTGCACAATGAAAAGTAATTTTTTTGGTTATTCCTGCCAATAACATCCACTTTTGCAACGCTATATTATGATAACTATCATACCTTAATCCTTTAAAAACTCTTTCATCTAAGTTTTGTTTTTCCCCCATAATATTCTTAGCATCATTGGAAACAGGCAAGACTTCAGGGGATTTTGTTTTTTGTTGAATATAAACTAACTGCCAACACTGCATCTCACTATTGAATTGAACCTCTGACCATTTTAGCTTCTGAACATCTGACCACCTTAACCCTGTCAGCGCACTAAAAATAAATGCTTTTTTAAGCATAGGGTATCGGCACTCCACAGCCATTAAATTTTGAAGCTCTGCAAACGTCAAATATTCTCTTTGGGGTTGAGTTGTTGTTGGGGCTTTAACCACCTCAGCTGGATTTTCTGAAATAATCTTATCCCGCACCGCTTGGTATAAAGCGTGCTTTAAAATATTGAAGTACGAATTGGCCGAATTATGTGATACATTACCTAAAATAAAAATTTTAAAATTCTCTAACCAATGTTGATCTATTTCACCGAATGAAATAAAGTTTCTGTTCAATCTCTGGGCATATTTTTCAAGTTGACGATATGTACTATGCCAAGTGGATTTATTTGTTCCTGACTCATCCCTTACTTCTTTAAGAGCTTTAAAATATTCCAAGAAATTAGATTTCTTCCTGTTTGGTGACACAACGCCATGTACTCCACATTGAATATGCAGAAGTTTTTTAGCAGCGATAGTTTCAGCAAGCCTTCTTGTTTCAGAATTATGATTACGTTCAATTACGTTTTTTGGTTTAACATAAACTTTCATTCCTAAAAATTCTTTATGTCTGCTATTTGCATTGAAATAAATATCCAAATACAAGCTTTTCCTTTTGCCTTTGGTTGATGGTTTTTCTCTTACTGTTACATTCATGGTTTTGTGATTTGATTACGATTTATAAATATTGATTTTCCGATTTTTCTTATTTTAAGCTCCCCATTGTCTATCATTCGTAGTATAGTACGATAACTCTTGCCTAAGAATTTCGATGCTTCTTTTGGGGTAAGCAACTTTTTTTCCGACAATACATAATTATTGGGTAACCTTTCCAAAATAAATTCTATTCGTTCTAAAGTAAGATTGAGTTTATGAATTGTAATCTTCATTGTTTCTTGATCAGCGAAGTAATCATCCGCATCCATGCGACGTGCTAATTTATAACCACGTTGAGCACATTTCAAACTACAAAAGCGTGTTGTTCTTTTTTGTGCTTTGAACTCTTTCTTACAGTAATTACAATTTTTAAGATATTCCGCCATAATCTTTATGTATACAGTGTACTTTTGATGACAAACGATGACAAATTATGACAATAAGAAATATTTTGTCCCCTTTTGTGCCCTGTACCTGTTGTTGGGGACAAATATAAACCATGAAAACAGCAGGTGAAGGAAAGAATCGGAAACTATCGGACAAGATGCGAACCATTGAAACCATTGGTATCAGTGGCTTTTAACGATTTTGTTTTCTTTTTGTTTCTTATGATTTCTTTTAGGAAAGTAGTCTCACTTTCCGATACAAAACCGCGTGAATATTGAGTCAAGCAAATCCTCGTTTGTAACCTCCCCGGTAATACCGCCTAATTCATCAAGCGCATAGCGTATTTCAAGAGCTAATAAATCACCTGCAATGCTTTCATTTAAACCTTTTGCAACTTTTATTAATGCTTCATTTGCTCGTTTTAAAGAATCTGAGTGCCGTGCATTTGTTATAATAGTATCCGTTGTATTAACGGTACGTGCATCAAATAAACCGACGAGTTTATTCTGAAGAACATCAATATTTTTTAATTCTTTAGCTGAAATGTAAACCGGATTAAATTCAGAGAATTCTTTTTTCAATTCTTCTTCATTCTCCACATCAATTTTATTAGCTACAACAACTAATTGAGATGTTCCGATATGTTCTTTTATTAATTCAATTTCCAATCTTAAATCACCTGCACTTAGTTCGTGCGCATCAAATAAATAAATGACGATTGCTGATTTTCGAATGACTTCAAATGCTTTATTCACTCCAATTTGTTCAATGATATCAGTTGTTGTTCTTATTCCTGCTGTATCAATAAATCGGAACAAAACTCCTTCAATAGTAATTTCGTCTTCAATTGTATCACGCGTTGTTCCCGGGATTTCACTTACAATTGCTCTGTCATCATCTAATAAAACATTTAACAAAGTAGATTTTCCTGCATTTGGTTTGCCGACAATAGCAACAGGAATTCCATTCTTAATTACATTCCCCACTTCAAAACTATGTACCAGTTTTTCAATAATACCAATGATGCTTTGAATTAACTTTTTTAAATCATTACGATTAGCAAATTCAACATCTTCTTCACTAAAATCTAATTCCAATTCAATTAACGAAGCAAAGTTTACTAAATGATCTCGCAATACTTTTATCTTACTGGAAAAACCTCCACGCATTTGTTGCATGGCCACTTGATGCGATAATCCGGAATTACTCGCAATTAAATCTGCAACCGCTTCCGCTTGTGATAAATCAAATTTTCCATTGAGAAACGCGCGCAAAGTAAATTCACCTGCATTCGCCATTCGAGCTCCATACTTCAAAAGTAATTGTAAAATTTGCTGTTGAATATACGTGGAGCCGTGACAAGATATTTCAATACTATCTTCGCCTGTATAAGAATGAGGGTTCTTGAAAATCGTAACCAATACTTCATCAATTACAATTCCTTCTTGTGCAATAACACCAAAGTGAACGGTGTATCCTTTTTGATCAGAAATTTTTTTCGACTTTAATTCCTTATCACAAAATATCTTTTCAATAACCTCAAATGATTTTTTTCCACTTAAACGAATAACAGCAATTGCGCCACTTCCATGTGGAGTGGCGAGAGCCGTTATAGTATCGTTTAATTGCAATTTCATTTGTCAAAAAACCCCGCTCGAGGCGGGGTTCGTTTTATTATGCTTGTTTCGTTTCTTGGGCGGCTTTTATTTTTGCCTTTATCGCTTCGGTGGTGGTTGAGTTCGGACGTTCTATTGCAGAACCCGTCGCTCTATCCCAAATTAAACTTGCTAATACACCTAATGAGCGACTCACACCAAATAACACAGTGTAAAAATCATATTCATGCATACCATAATGAACTAATAATGCACCAGAGTGCGCATCCACATTTGGCCAAGGGTTTTTAATTTTTCCCGTAGCTTCCAAAATCGGAGGCGCTACTTCATAAACCATCTGAACTATTTCACAAATATCATCGTGCTTAATCCATGTTCTATAAAAATCTTGTTGCGCAGTAAAACGAGGATCTGTTTTACGTAATACAGCGTGACCATACCCCGGAACAACTTTTCCTTCAGCTAAAGTTTTCTTAATGTATTCTGCAATTTGTTCTTTAGTTGGTAATCCTCCTCCTAAATTTTCTTTCAACTCCATTATCCAATTCAACACTTCCTGATTTGCTAAACCGTGTAACGGTCCGGCCAAACCATTCATACCTGCTGCAAAAGCTAAATACGGATCGCTTAATGCAGAACCAACTAAATGGGTTGTATGTGCAGAAACGTTTCCACCTTCATGATCAACGTGAATCGTTTGATATAAACGCATCAAACGTTTGAAATCTACTTGATCATAACCTAACATGTGTGCAAAATTCGCTGCCCAATCTAATTTATGATCTGGTTCAATGTGCGCACCGTTTTTATATTTACGACGATAAATGTAAGCTGCAATTCGAGGTAAACGTGCAATCAGATTCATTGAATCTTCATAGGCATAATCCCAATAATCTTTTTTGTTCATGCCTTTAGCGTATGCTTTTGCAAAAACACTTTCGGTTTGCATAGCCATTACACCAATAACAAATTGCGTCATCGGATGCGCATCAACAGGTAATTCTTCAATCACATCAAATACGTGTTTCGGAACGTTGCTGCGTTTCATCCATTCGTTAGTAATAAAAGTTACATCATCTTGCGATGGCAATTCTCCCACTAACATTAAATAAAATATTCCTTCCGGTAACGGTTCTGTTCCACCCGGAGCTTTTGGTAATTGTTTGCGTAATTCAGGAATAGAATAACCTCTAAAGCGAATACCTTCTTCAGCATCTAATTTTGATGTTTCAGTAACCATGCCTAACATGCCGCGCATACCTTGGTATACTTGCGCAACAGTTATATCGCCCATTTTTAAATCGCCGTGATTTTTAATAATGTCTTTAATTTCGGCAGAAAGCACTACTGCTTTTTCGCTGAATTTCGTCTTTAAAGGATCCATAATGCTTGTTGTTTTAACAACGTAAATTTAGCGAAGGCAGGTTAATAAACAAATAAAATTTGATTAAATAAGCATAAAGAAAATGGGTTAAAAAAACCTCTTCATTTACCCTTACCTCACCCGATTCGCGAGGCGAATCACCCTCTCCTCTGAGGCGAGGCGAAATTCCGTTGACTATTTTGCGAAGCGAAAAGCCTTACCCAAATAGCGGGCAGAGCTACCTAATTGCTCTTCAATACGAAGCAATTGATTGTATTTTGCTATCCTATCACTTCTTGAAGCTGAACCGGTTTTAATTTGTCCGCAATTTAAAGCCACTGCCAAATCAGCAATGGTAGTATCTTCAGTTTCACCGCTTCTGTGACTCATAACCGAGGTATACCCGTGTTTATGCGCCATGTTTACAGCGTTAATAGTTTCAGTTAAAGTGCCGATTTGGTTCACTTTTACAAGGATTGAATTAGCTACCCCTTCATTAATTCCTTTTGCTAGACGTTGCGAATTGGTTACAAATAAATCATCTCCTACTAATTGAATTTCACTACCTAATTTTTCAGTTACTGAAGCCCAACCCTTCCAATCATCTTCACCAAAACCATCTTCAATAGAAATGATTGGATACTTTTTGCACCAGTCTGCCCAATACGTTACCATTTCGGCACTGGTTAATTTATCGCCGGTAGATTTTTTGAAATGATATACTTTTGCTTTTGCATCATAAAACTCTGAAGCTGCTGCATCCATCGCAATGTAAATATCTTCACCTGCTTTGTATCCTGCTTTATCAATCGCTTGCATTACTGCTTTAATCGCATCTTCATTATTTTTAAAATCAGGAGCGAATCCACCTTCATCACCAACGTTAGTGCTCATTTTTTTGCTTTTCAAAACTGCTTTTAAATGATGAAAAATTTCAGTTCCCATTCTTAAACCTTCGCTGAATGACTCGGCACCAACAGGCATAATCATAAATTCTTGAAAATCTATTCCATTATCAGCATGCGCACCGCCATTTAAAATATTCATCATTGGTATTGGTAATAAATTTGCATTTACACCTCCAACATAACGGTACAATGGTAATTCTGATTCGATAGCTGCTGCTTTTGCGCAAGCTAATGATACTCCTAAAATTGCATTTGCGCCAAGGTTTGATTTATTTTCTGTTCCATCTAATTCAATCATTTTAGCATCAATGCCATTTTGATCCATTATATACGCACCTTTTAAATTTTCGTTAATAACAGTATTTACATTGTTTACCGCTTTGTTAACGCCTTTGCCCATATATTGAGTTTTGTCATTATCACGCAATTCAACTGCCTCGTGAGAACCTGTTGAAGCTCCTGATGGAACAGCAGCGCGGCCCAAAACTCCATTTTCAGTTATTACATCCACTTCTATAGTGGGATTTCCTCTTGAATCTAAAATTTGACGGGCAACGATTGAATTAATATATGACATAAAATGGGTATTTTTGTTTGAGACCCTAAAATTAGGAAATTTCGAACGAATGAGATTAGCCAAGCGCTTAATATTTCAGCACTTTTTAACTTTTTTAGGGATAATTTTCATTTTTCTATCTGCTTGTCACCCAAAACTAAACCAAATTAAAAATCAACAACAACATGGCTTGTGGATTGTTTATACAGATAGTACTAAAACCGCATTTTTAACCAAAGGAAGATTTAGAAATGGGATTCAAGTTGGGAAATGGATTTACAACTCACCATCGGGCATAAAAGAACGAACCGAAATTTATCATGGTAAGAAAATAAAAACAAAACATTTTCATCCCAACGGAAAAACTGCGGTGAAAGGAAAAGCGAGGATTGTTGTTGAACAAAAAAAATTACATTTTTATTATACTGGTCCGTGGTATTATTATTTAGAGAATGGTGATTTAGAAAAAACAGTTTGGTTCGAAAATGGTATAAAGACCAAAGAAGTTTACAAAATAAAAACAGGTTCGCAGGCTTATGATTCTTTAAATTTAGAATTAATTCAACTCGATAAAGATTTTATTAAGTATCGAGATACATTAAGAATTACGTTAGATAAACTCGGAAAAACATCCGAAGAATATTTGAGTCTGCGCAAATTAGCACATCAAAATGATTCTTTAGTTTACGTTCGCATTGATAAAATAATAAAACGCTTTGGTTACCCCGAAAAAATTTACACCGGCGAAAAAAATAATGTAATATTTTTTATCATTGGTTTTGCTCCTTATACAATCAAAGAAAAATATTTAGAAGTTTTCCGCATCGCCGCAGAAAAAAATGAAATCAGCACTCGCGATTTTGCTTTTTTCGAAGATAAATATTGGTTAGCAAAAGCAGGTTATCAAATTTATGGCACGCAATATAAATTTAATAAAGATTATAAAGAAACTTTTTATCCTGTGAAGGATTTATCTAATATGAATGACAGGAGGATTAAGATGGGATTGGAGGGAGTTAATCTTCTTTTATATACGGAGTATAAATAGTTTGGAGTTCGTAGTTTTGCTTCGTATTAGCAGTAATCTTCTTTTATCATTCCTGTTTTCTTCATGTTACTTTTTTTCCGCAAAAAAGTAACCAAAAAACTCT
>JAYTSW010000499.1:0-3138 GCA_043745425.1 Sphingobacteriaceae bacterium
GGTCGCAAAGGTCGCCAAAGTGCTTATATCACTGCAGGTACTTACCGTATCAATACTTTTTTATTTGAGGTTTTTACTGTGGATATGTTTACTGTAAGCGAAAACATGGTTGGTATTATAACCACTTTAGATGGTATGCCAATTGATGAAGGAAGCATAGCTGGTAAAGATGTTCCTGGGCATAATAATTTTCAAGATGCAGATACGTTTTTAAGAGCTGGCGGTAATAAAGGTTTACAGCCTCAGGTAATTTTAGCGGGCTCCTATTACATTAACCCTTGGTTTGTAACGGTTGAGCAAATTAAAATGACAGAAATTCCCATTGGTTATGTTGGGGTGGTAATTTCTTACGTTGGAAGAGATGGAAAAGATTTAAGCGGCGCCGAATTTAAACATGGTAATATCGTTAGTAAAGGTGAAAAAGGTGTTTGGGCAGAGCCATTAGGTCCTGGAAAATATCCTATCAATACTTTTATTATGCGTGTTGAATTAGTGCCTACAACTAATTTAGTGTTGAACTGGGCTAATGCAAGAAGTGAATCACATCAGTTAGATAAAAATTTATCCACCATTACTGTAAGAAGTAAAGATGGTTTTCCTTTTAATTTAGATGTTAGTCAGATTATTCACATACCAACTACAGAAGCGCCAAAAGTAATTGCGCGTTTTGGAAGTATGATGAATTTAGTTGGGCAAGTTTTAGAACCAACCATTGGTAACTATTTCAGAAACTCAGCGCAAGACAGTGATGTGATTGCCTTTTTAAGTTCGCGTAAAGAACGTCAGGATGCTGCTAAAAAACGCATCAGCGAAGTATTAGACCAATATAATGTAAATGGTGTTGACACTTTGATTGGAGATATTGTTCCGCCGGAAAGTTTAATGAAAACATTAACAGACAGAAAAATTGCAGAAGAACAAAACACAACTTTTGAAACACAGAAACGCGCTGAGATAACTCGTCAGGCTCTTGAAAAAGAAACCGCTGTTGCTGATATGCAAAAAGAAATTGTGAAAGCAGATCAAGGTGTATTAATTTCTGAACGTATTGCTGATGCTGCTGTAAAAAAAGCAACAGGTGAAGCGCAAAGTGTAAAAATTGCTTCCGTTGCAGAAGCTGATCGTTTAAAAATTATAGCAAATGCCGATGCGGAAAAAACAAAAGTGACTGCAAATGCTGAAGCAGAAAAAGTAAAAGCACTTGCCAATGCTGAAGCTGAGAAAATTTCTGTAACAGGTAATGCTGAAGCAGAGAAAATTTTAGCCATTGGTAAATCAAATGCACAAGCTTATAAATTATCGGTTGAAGCCATGGGTGGAGATAATTTTACCAAATTAAAAGTAACAGAAGCCATTGGAAGAGAACGCATAAAAATAATTCCTGAAGTATTAATTACAGGCGGCGGCGATGGCGCTAACGGACCAATAAGCGGGTTACTTGGTTTACAATTACTGGAAGGCATCACCAAAAAAATGGTTGAAGATGGTGGTAAAACGGATGAGAAGAAAAAGTAATAGAAGTGGCTTCGACAGGCTCAGCCACCAGTTATTAAATTGGTGATTGAGCTTGTCGAAATCACATTATGAAAAATGGAAATAAACAAAGTAAATATCAGCGAAAAACTCAATCTCTTCACCGATTATTGGAACCCGCGCATTGTGGGCGAATTAAACGGTCAGCAGGTTAAGCTGGCTAAATTTCAGGGTGAATTTGTTTGGCATAAGCATGATAATGAAGACGAACTATTTTTGGTATTGGAAGGCAGTTTTAAAATGAAGTTGCGTGATAAAACGCTTCAAATAAATAAAGGTGATTTCATTATCATTCCTAAAGGTGTTGAACACAAACCATCCGCCGAAAAAGAAGTTCATATTATGCTTTTTGAACCTGCCAGCACTTTAAATACGGGAGATAATTCAAAATCTGAACTAGCAAAAAGTAAACTTGATTGGATTTAGCGTAAAATAAAAACCTCCAACTTAGTCGGAGGTTTTTATTTTAATTTGATTTACTTCTACTTTTTCTCCTGAGCTTCAAATGCTTTTATTAATTCTGGCACCTGCTCTACTGAAAGTCGTTTGGCTTTTATGATTTTATCTTTATCCAATAAATAAATTACTGGGGTAGAGAAAATATCGTACTTAGTTTTAATGTTATTGATGTGAACAGGATCCCACACATTAATAAAATCACCAAGTTTGTTTTCAATTAAATATTTACGCCATTTATCATATTCGTGTTGCGTATAAACACAAAATACTTTTACATCGCATTTCTTTTTTAATTCATTATATGCATCTTTCAATTTTGGCATTTCTGTTTTACAATGACCGCAATCTACATCCCAAAATACCAATACAGTGTATTTTGCTTTTGTACCATACAAGGTGGTAAACAGAGGCGTTAATTTCTGAACGTTGTCGTAATACAATTTAGTTACCGACTGACTTGTTTTCGCTGTATCAAATCCCATTTTATTGACTGCTCTTGAATTAATAGTGTCAATCATTAATAAATCAGGGGCATTGGCTCCTAATAATAATGGTTTTAAAATATCAACGCGTTCAATTATTTTTTGTGCAGTTTTCTCTTCGTAAACACCTTTAGCTAAACCGGTGCGTACATACTTATCAACCAAATCACAAAACACTTTATCGAAACCCATAATTTTACTTTGCTCGTATGTTGGTAAAAAATAAGCCAGCAAAAATTTATACATGTCACTACCAGCTACACATTGGTTCATTACGCGATTAATCTCAGTTGAAATTGTATCCGGCAACTGAAGTATTACTCTGTCGAAATATCGCTTCACTCTGTCAGCAAAAAATGGTGTGCGTAACAAACGATCGTCTTTAAAATTTACGCCATCCCAATAATGCGCTTTATAATATTTGTATTGAGCAACACTATCAGGGCGACCATTGCTTGCCTTAGGAATATCTTTTAATTCTTTATCCGTTTTAAGGTTTAACACATCTCCTAAAAATGTTCCGGCGTGAGCTTTTAAAAAGTCAGCATCAAATTTCTGAACCGATTCGTTTAATAGTTTCATTTTCTCCAACATGAATTTTGAAGAGTCAGCCTTGGTAAGTCCTTTAGTTTGATCTTTTACTTTACCAAATTCCATATTTTTT
>JAYTSW010000500.1:0-3126 GCA_043745425.1 Sphingobacteriaceae bacterium
CTTTAAACGCAAAAGCCATTCCGCTTGATGCAGGCGACCAAGTTAAAATGGGCCTAGCGAAACAAAAATTATATTCAGGCGATGTAGTTGGCGCGCTTAATATCTATAAGGAAGTTTTAATCAAAAATCCAAAAGATGTTACGGTATTACATTTTGTTGGACTTTGTCATTTCAACCTAAAAGAATACGAAAAATCCACTGAGCATTTTAATAAAGCAAAAGAAATTAAAACAGGAATTAAATACGAAACCTATTTATATACTGGAAAATTATTTCAAATGGGCGGCAAATACGATGATGCTATTGTTGATTTTGAATTATACAAAAGTATGGCGCCACCAAAAGAAGCGTTGGATGAAGATGTTGAAGTATGGATTGACCAATGTAACTCTGCAAAAAAATTATTAGCGGCACCTTTAGATGTGAAAATCGAAAACATGGGCCCGGAGATTAACAGTAAGTTCGACGATCAGTCTCCTGCTATTTCTGCTGACGGCATGAAGTTAGTATTTAATACGCGTCGTCCTGAAACAACGAATTCTCCAATGGATGTTGAGGGTGACGGAAAATATTTTCAGGATATTTATTTTTCTGATTTTGATACATTAACTAAAAAATGGAAACAGGCAGATGATGTTCCCGGTTCTATTAACACACCTGCGCACGATGCTGTTACGGGAATTTCTGCGGATGGAAAAATAATTTTTATTTATAAAAATGATTTGAAAGATCCGGACTCACGCGGTGGTGATATTTATTCTTCAAAAATTGTAAATGGAAAATGGAAAACGCCAGCGAATATGGCTAAACCAATTAATACCACTTATTGGGAAGGTGGCGCTTGTATTTCTCCTGATGGAAAAACTTTATTTTTCACAAGCGAACGTCCGGGCGGAAGTGGTAACTCAGATATTTGGATGGCGAAACGCTTAACAAAAACAACTTGGGATAAGCCGACGAATTTAGGAACAGATGTAAATTCACCATTTGATGAAGTAGGATTATTTTTAGCGCCCGATGGAAAAACATTATTTTTCTGTAGTAACGGAAAAGGATCGATGGGCGATTACGATATTTTTAAAACAGTTTTAGAAAATGGTAAATGGAGCAAGCCACTTAATTTAGGCTACCCTATTAACACTGATAAACGTGATGGACCATTTGTTGTGAGTGCCAATGCACAAACAGGATATTTTGCAAGTAATAGAGATGGTGGTTTAGGCGGAAGCGATATTTATCAGGTAGATTTAAGTAATTACGCTGTATTAGAGAAAGACGGCAAAAAAACATCTAATGGTTTAAGTATTTTAAAAGGTGTTATTCGCGATGGTTACGAAGGTTACGGCGTTGCTGATGTTGATATTAGTTTTGCTGATGAAAGCGGCGCAAAAATTGCAAGCACAAATACCAATGAAAATGGAGAATATTTTATCACCCTAAAAGGCGGCATCAAATACACAATGACCGTTAAGAAAAAAGGATTTAAAGAAGCTTCTGAAATTGTTGAATTAAAACTAGGGACAAAAGAAACGTTTACTTTAGTGAAAGAATTTTTATTGAAGAAGTGATTTTGTCAGTGCCTTCGACAAGCTCAGGCACCGCTTCCATTGTGCCGGTGGCTGAGCTTGTCGAAGCCCCTATTAAATAAAATACCATGTTAAAGACTGCACAATATTTTTCAATACTATTTACAGCCTTTTTTATTTTTACTACGTGTAAAAAGTACCCTGAAAACAATCTAGTATTTAAAAGACCCATTAAAGTATTAGAACGTTGAGCTATCAAGCCTTGGATTCTCGAATATTATTCGGTTAATGATATTGATTCGACAAATGCAGATTTTTTAAAGGTTTTTAAGGAGCAAGGCGTGTTTATTGGAGAAAAAACGTATGCTGCTAAATTATATACGGAAGGAATTATCCAAGGAGGATATGAGTTTAAGTCTAAAAAAAAGCTATTCAATTTTTTTATTCGCAAGATAATTTTCACTCAAATAACACAACAAATTCTAATTATATAAACCAAAGAAATATTTTCCTTGATGATGAGCTTCACTGGCAAATAGAAACATTATGCAAAGATCAATTCTGGATAATTGCGTCATTCAATAATTCGAAATATGAAATTCATTTCAAGTAAATTAATACAAAAACCCCTAAGCCGATTTATCCCGACGGGATAACAGGTTTATAAAACAAGTAGCGAGAAAACTCTACGACCCCTCAGGGGTCGAACATTAGGGCGCAAAAGCGTTTTACAAACCTTTGATGCCTCCGGCATCTAGCGCCTCAATACAAAAACTCCCAAGCCGATTTATAAAAATCATTCTTCTCGCAGTATTCAGTAAAGGCTTTATAAAATGGGTGGTTGCCAACAGTTGCAGTATCCATTATCACTACTAATTTTTTCTTTGCTCTTGTTAAAGCCACATTCATCCGACGGATGTCGCTTAAAAAACCAATTTCTGAATTAGAGTTGCTACGCACTAAAGAAATATAAATTATATCCCGTTCTTCTCCCTGAAAACCGTCAATCGTTTTTACAGATATTTCGCTTATGGGTTTATTTGAAAAATCTTGTTCGGCTAGTTTTTCTTTTAATAATTCTATTTGTTCTTTGTAAGGGGAAATAATGCCGATGGAAATTTTTTGTTCCTGCTTTGAGTATTCATATTGCTCCAATAATAAATTCAAATGTTTGTATAATAAATCTGCTTCTCCTTTATTCGATAAACTTAAGGTCTCGAGATTTTGCAATTCATCAAAACTACAGCCCGCTGTGTCAATTAATTCAACAGGTTTACTTAAAAAATCAGATTCACTTGTTGCATCCAACAATGCATCCTTTACTGAGACATCCGCTTCCAATTCATTCTTATAAAAATACGCATTGCTAAAACTCATAATGGCATTGTGCATTCGGTATTGGCGAGTCAGCAATGAAGAACTCCCTTCCAACTTCATACAAGTATCCAACAAAGTAATATCCAACCCTTCTTTCTTTGCATCAATACTTTTCACAACAGGCGGCAATTGAAAATGATCGCCACTAAAAATAACACGCTTGCATTTTAATAATGGAATCCATGTCATTGGTTCCAAGGCTTGCGAAGCTTCATCAAAAAAT
>JAYTSW010000501.1:0-3110 GCA_043745425.1 Sphingobacteriaceae bacterium
TCGCCCCGATGGGGCTTTTACAACCATTTCACATGATATTCTACCAACCTTAAATGCCGATGGCATTAAATACTGGATTTTAAGCTCTGCTAAGAGCGCAAGGTTGGTAGAAAAAACAATGCATGTTTTTAAAAGTTCCGTAGGAACGACAGAAATGCAGGTAATATAAAATCTTCCGAAATCTTGTAGTGTGATACCGATCAGGGTGAAAAAAATGCTTTCTATCGTTGTTGGCCGGAGGCGCAACAACGGCGGTGAGTGGGCTTACGTAACGCCAACAGCGGCGGAGAGTAAGCAGTTGCAGTGCCTCCGATACGTCGTTGGTCGAAGCCCAGACGACGGCAAGCAAGCGGCTTACCTACGCCGGCAAAGACAACGGCGGAAAGAAGTATTTTATCGAACTAAAATCACCGAGCCGGTTTCATTATTTAAAAATTTTGCATCAAACCGATATATACATCTCCATACATAACTCGAAGCAGGTTGTAATTTTCCATTAAATGTTCCATCCCAGCCTTTATTTATATCTGTTGAATAAAAAACAATCTGACCATATTTATTGTACACATACAACTCAAATTTAGTCAGTACATCTCCAAATGCTGTTGCTTTAAATAAGTCATTCTTTGAATCATTGTTAGGAGTAAATGCATTGGGTATATAAACGGATTGTACACAATATTTCTTTACTACCTGTATTGTGTCCGAACCCTTACAATTATTCCGGTCAATGACATATACCCAATATATTCCTGTATTTTTTACATTTAAATACCTGTCTTTTGAATTATCATTCCATACATAGGATACATACTCACCGGGTTCAATTACTTTATTTTCGGGCTCACATAATTTAATGTCTTGTCCTAAATTGGGTGTGGGTAAAGGAAATACTTTCACGTTAATAGTATCAGTAGCAATACAACCTTCCGTTGTTCTTGCAATTACCGAAATACGTACATCATTTTTTGGTATAACAAAAATACTTTGCCCTTGTCCATGAATTTCATTAATTGGTTGCCATGTATAAGTTTGAAATCCGGGAGAAGCATTTATAAAGCAGGTATCGTTAAAACAAACAGATTTATCAATTCCAATATCTAAAGCTGGTGTGTTAGCGGCAGTAATCAAAATAGAATCTTTAAATACTTGGTCACACTGATCTCTTACTGTAACGTGATATAAGCCTGGCGTTGCTACATCAAACACCTGGTTTGTTGATCCATCCTGCCATAAGTAAGATGCAAAACCACTACCGGCATCCAGGCGAATGGTTGTGTTGGTGCACAATGCAGAATCCGGCGGTCCTATATTTAATGGAGGTAAGACAGACAAAACATTTACCTCAATAGTATCAGTTATAGGGAAGCAATTGGTTCCTAATTTTACTACAACTTTATAATTACCTTGCTGAAGAAAATTAACGTTTACAGTACTATCGTTTATCTTAATTATATTTGAATTCCCTCCAATAACCTCCCAATCAATTGAGGTAAAACAATACTGATTCCTTAATGCTGTAAAAGAAACCGGTGAAGACGAACACAAACTAGTTGGTCCCTGCACAACCACACTTGAACAAGTACTTACTCCATTACAACGGTTATCAATCATGAAAGTATTTTCCTCTACCAATGGCGTAACATTCAGTAAAGTAAATATTGTAGTGTCTATTACAGGAACATCTGAAGTGCCTTTTACCACCTGTAGTGGTATTTGTACAATACCAAGTGGATAATTTGAACAACCCGGGAATATTCCATTTAATGTTGACTTGGTAATACTAAGAGCATGACTCGAAAGAGTTGACCCATCTGGAACTTCGGATCTGCAAAACAATACAAACCCATCATTGCTTTTACATAACCCAAATAAACTCCCGTAACCAGAAAGACCTACGTATCTATCCCATATAACAGAATCAGAAGAAGAAACATAAAACCTCAGGTGCCCGAATGGTTCTGTTTTAGCTCCATAAAAACTTCCATCAGGTTCTACAAATAAGGGCATATCATAAGGGTTGGGGTCATTAGGTGAATCAAAAGAATTTACAAAATAATAGGACCTAATAATATTAAAACTATTATCTAACCTAAGAAAACAATACTTACCAAAACCTTGCAAATTTGTACGTGCTTGTAAAATATATCCATTGTTATACCTGTATAAATTTCGCAACCATATGTTTCCTCCAATTTCGTTAGAGATAAATTTAACCTGGTCAAGTTGGTTACCAGTATTTGCGTCGAGTGTTATAATAATTGCTTCCGTACCAACTGGCCCGGTAGTTTGTGCAAGCAGATGCAGCTTATTTTCCAGCAAAACCATTTTATGTGCAAGGAATTGATATTGTTTCAGGTTTTTTGTCCATACAATCGTTGATAAATCTGCGGATAAACAGACTACCGCATAATTATATTCCCAAGCACTGCTAAAGTCCTGCAAAAAAACCAGTTTCCTGTTATCTGGCAACACAAGTAAACTATGGATAAGTATTTCATGCATTGTATTGGGTAATGGACCATCTAACAATTTAGTAGTAATAACATTTCCTTGCGGGTCTAACAATGCCACTGCGTCACCTACTAGATCAATAAAATAGTTGCCATCATTATCTAACAGGCTATTATTATACTGAAAAGTATTGAGTAAATAAGTAGATCCAATATAATCGTAAGTTTTAGACCAAATTATATTTGTGTTAGTATCAACTTTTGTAACTACATTTTTTAATTCATTTTTCACAACGCTGAATAGGTATCCGGTATCGGCGGTTTTTTCAAAACATCCAGCTTGCCCTCTCCACGTATACCCAAAATAAGTAGCAAATGAAGTTGTAGTACAAATTTGAGCATTTGTATTAATGGTTTTTGCACTTAAAAGAATAAGAAAAACAAAGAATACAGAAAAGTGTTTTGTTTTCTTTTTATGTCCGCTATGCTTCATTAGTTAAATTATGTTTTCCTTATAAAAATACCATTAATCTATTAATTATTGTAACAATATAAAGGTGAATAAAATAATTAAAGCATAAAAAAAGCCAAATCCATCTTTCGGTAAATTTAGCTTCAGTAACTAATTTGTATAATAGATTTCTCGTCCCGCCTTCG
>JAYTSW010000502.1:0-11566 GCA_043745425.1 Sphingobacteriaceae bacterium
ATAAAAAAACTAATGATAAAGCAAGTCATATTAGTCGTAATTGTTGCTGTCGTTACTGCATGTTCTTATGATGCCGAAACAGTAAATGCCCAGCCACAACACAACCAGATCGAGAAAATAAATGAATTTGTCATACCTGATACGTTTGATATTAAAAAAGAATTAGTCCTTGCCGCTTATTACGAAATTCACCCAAAGAAAGCGTGCGTTATTTTTGCTTATAACGATACCTCGAGAACAACTGTCAAGAAATACAGCTATTCGAGTGATTCGTCTTTTGCAGTGAAGGATTTGTTAAATATTAGTTACAACGACTTTAAAGTTAAAGATGATACAACTGAAAGATATACAATAAAACCTAAATCCGTTGTCTGGATGCGCATAGGCAATTCTCCCATGTCCGCAGAGTACGAGAGAATTGATGTCGCAAAATGAGTGCGACTCAAAATTGTGTATGGGCTTGCCCCCTTCACGTCTTATTCCTTGGAGGTGCTGTTAGTAACTGGTGCCATTGACCAAAGACGACACACTAATATTAAAATATTTACGTTACTAAGACATCAACCTTTAAACTCAGACAATCATAAAAAATTCAAACATCGTTCTTTTAATGATAACACTTTTTCTGCTGACAAAATTCAGTTCAGCGCAAGACAGTATAGTTAAAAAAGTAAATGCTGACGGCGCTTCAATGCAGACACCTTACGTTAATGGAAAAATTAACGGGACACTAAAATCATTCGACAAAGACGGAAATCTAACAATGGAAATTCAGTACGCTGACAATGTAAAGGTTGGAATTGAAAAGTTTTATTATCCGAACGGAAATTTAAAAATGGAAGTTCCTTATACAAATGACAAAATTAACGGAATTGCAAAAATGTATTACGAAAGCGGTAAGTTGAAATCTGAAACTGAATACATCAACAACAAAGGAAGTAAAGTAACAAAAACATACGAGGACAAGTAAATCGACCTGCGTGAAAAAACTGTGTGCGGCTGGCTTACTGACTGAACCTAAAAAAGTGATAACGTATTTTACGCTAATCCTATGAGAAATCAAGCCTCTTTGAGTAAACTGGAACAGAACCATAGCAAGATAGATAAGCCATAACAAAGGAGTGTATTTTACGGTAAAACCTTCTTTAAAAGATAGTTTTGAGCCGTACAATTTTCAGCATATCTTTGTACAGGAGACTTCGACATTTTAACCCTCCGCCTGACATAGTTTAAGCTTCTACCTCAGTAACAATACTTGGGAAGATACGAACATTACCTGTGTCTTCTTTACGGAACTGATACGTATAACGGTAATGACTTTCCAAACCACTCTTATTTGGTAAACCATTTATCATCATAATATTTCTGTTCTTCGCGAATTTCAATAACTCACGTAAGTAATGCGCCGAAATCTGGCCTACCTCGTCAATAATACAATGTACTTTAAAATCTGTACTACTTCTATGTGAAGATTCTTTAATGAATACATGTAATAATGTAATGTAGATAATTGCTTTTACAAGAATATCTGTTCCGGTACTTCCGATGCTGTCGATTTTATGCGTCCAGCCGGTTTCGTTCATACCTTCTTTAATGTTGAATTTCAATTCAAATAAATCCTGTAAACGAATTTCTTCTTGGTCTTGTTCTTTAATTGCAGAACGTAATTGCTCTAACAATCTTACAGCACGTGTACTAATTTCGCGTTTTGATCCTGTTGCAAAATCGGTGTTGAATAATCCTTCGCTGTAAACCAATCCATGTTCTTCACGGAATTCTTCAATTTTCTTTAATAAGCGATATACTTTGTTATCCGATTCTTCAATCTTGATTTTAATAAACTCAATTAATTTACTTTCCTCAAACTCCGCTTTCTTAAAATCTTCAGCAATCAACGTAATAATATGTTGAATTTTATCTTTTTGTCCGCTTAACTCTTTTACTTTAGTTGCGATACTATCCGTTACTAAACCAATTTGCGTTGCTGTTTCAGCCAACGACATCTCAATTTTATTTTCGTTGATGAATGAACGTAAGTTTTGTGCAAAACGCTCGTATTCTGCTTGAGTTGCATCGTTACGAATCACAAAATTAAAGTGATTATCAAATCTGAATTTACCAGCGTATTCATTTACATAACGCTGGAACGCACCATACTCTTCACTAAAATGCGAATCGTTTTTTAATAACTGGGTACAGATGTCCATAATATTATGATTCGTGCGTTTTGGCTCCGCTCGTTCAATAATATCAGCATACTTATTATAAATAGGTGTATCGCGGAAATTGTTAGTAAAGAAATTAATACCGTTGTTAAATTCAATTAGCTCTTCATCGAACTTGCGTTTTTGTTTATTCAACTCCATACGCTTCAAATTGAACTTGCCTGTAGTTTCTTCCATCTGAACAGCCATATCGTTCGATGTTTTCACAAACTCTTCTTTCTTTTGAATTAAATCAGGAAGCTTATCAAACATTTCACGCTTATCTTTTAAATAATCGTTTACAATTTGTTGGTATTGCTCAATTTCCTTTAAAGCTTCCTGAATCTCTTTAACACGGTTTTCAATTTGCTTTATTTGCTTACTATCAACACCTTTTGCTTTAAAGTTGGTTTCTTTTTCTTTAGATAATTGCTCTTCTTTATTTTCAAATTCTTTTACCTGATTTTTCTTCTCTACTTCTAATTCAGAAATTTCCGTTTCTTGTCTTTCTTTTAATTCTCCAATACGCTCTTCGTTATAAACACGTAAACGTTCCAATTGAACATTGAAATCACTTAAAACTGTATTTCTCTTTTTGTTTAAAACAGCAAGCTCTTCTTCAATTAAATTTAATTTCTGACGGTTACCGCTTAATGAGCTTTCAATTTCTGTTCCAGCTCTTTGCTTCCACTCTTCTAATTCTTCAATTAGTTTTGCTTCACGCTTGTCAGCTAATTCTAATGAGTATGCTAAAACTTTTACGTCTTCTTTATATTCTCCTAATTGTTTACCGTATTTGTCAGCCGCCAACATTTTTTCTTCGTTGTTAGCTACTTGAAATTGGTTTAACGATTCTTCTAGGTCTTTAATTTGAGCTAAACGTTCGTTTTTTTCGTGTTGGTATTCTTCAATACTTTTTGATACCACTTCAACCTGACCTAACTCTAAATGTAAACCATATAAAGTTTTAGAAGACTCTTCTTTAAACTCAGGTGTTAAATCGGTACGGAATAATAATTTTTCATTTACAACTTTACCAATTGTTGTGTGCCAATCTTTTACGTTTTTCTCTAAGTAACCATAAAACGCATCATGTTGTACATTTAATTTATCTTCAATTTCTTTAATCTCAGTTTTAACCTTTATGATTTCGTTATTGATTTTATTAACCTGATTGTTTAATGAGGTCTTTAATTTCAATTCCATCGCTTCCCACTCGCGTGTTAAGGTTTGAACCATGTTAGTTTTAATAGCGCGCTCACTTTTGTTTTTGTAATTTACCGCGCGTAATTCAGCTAACTCGGTTTCTAATCCCTTAATTTCTGTTTCGTAGAAACGGGTATTACGAATAACTTTCTCTTCCGATTTTAATTCATTGAACTCAATTTGCTTAGCTGTAGTTTCAGAACTTACTTCCTCCATCGTTTCATCACGCTTGGCCTTTAGTTCTGTATCCTTTTTATTGTATTCGTTCTTCTGTAATAATTGTAATTCGTTATAGTGATTGAATACTTCGCCAGTTTTAGAATTGATTTTATTAACGTAAGCCGACTTATCGTTCCGTAACTGCTCAATTAAAGAAGAATACTTTTGCTCGATACTTGAAACATTAGAGGTTAATGATTCATACTCGCGACGAGCAATATTTAAATCTACCTGTAATTTTTCACGTTCAGCATTTTTCTCAACAGCTTGTTCAATATTTTTCTCTTTATATTCTTTTAATTTTTTGTTTGCCTCACGAATAGTTCTGTCGTAATAACCAATTTCCTCGCGTATATCTTTTTGTTTTTCTTCAAGATTAGTTTTGAATTCATCATGACTCTCCACTAATTTATCTAACTCCTCTTCTTTTTGTTTGGCAGCGTCACGAATGGATTCATTTTGTGATTCAGCAAAGCGCAGACTGCTTCCCAATTTATCAGCCATCTCCATTTGCGCACCTTTGAGCATGTGAACCTGATCGTATTTTTTATCAATCATTTCTACTAACTGTCCGCTCTCCTTCTTTAAAAACGTTTCAATGTCAGCATACTTCTCGTTAAACTGGCGTAATTGACGTTCTACTTGCTCTAATTTAATACTGGAGTTTTCGGTCGTTAAAGAGTTAGCGATAAAATCTTTAATGAAACGTGAATCAATACTACTCTTAGAACTTAAGAATACGTTGGTGATTGATTTCGGAATGTTTTGATATTTCTCATTCCCTTTTAGCAAATGGAATTTAGAAAGTTGTTTGTCAGTTTCTGTTCCGTAAATAATATTTCTATAGCGTTCGAAAGTGTCAATTTGATTAGAGATGTAAATACCGCGTTTTTCTAAACCGCCGATTACTTCTTTAATTTTCATGGCTTCATCATTGGCATTCAAAAAGAAATCCGGATTATAAGGCGCATCAAAGAAACGGAATACTAATTTATTGTGGCGGTAAACCATTACACAAAATGCTGAATCTTCAGTCGTAATTTCATAAACCAAATACGAGTTCTCGAAACGGAAATAATGTTCCTCAAAAGTTTTTTGTGATTGCGCAATCCCTAATCCGCGGCTGTTAGCGCTATAGAAAAATAATATAGCCCGTTGCAACGACGTCTTTCCGTAATTGTTTGTTCCCACAAAACAGGTGTTTCCGCACAATTCAATATCCGCATACTTTACGTTAGTGATATTAATCTCAACTATCCTGTTTAATATTCTGGTATTGTTTTCCATGTTAGTGTTTCTCGTTACTGGTTACTGGTTTCTTGTTATTTTATTGGCACTCACCAATTCGTACTTCGTCAATCGTACTTCTTAATTATAAATTATTCCTCCGCTTGTTCCTTCTTCAGGGTTTGTCTCTTCGTAAATGGCAATTGAGTTAATCATATCTAATAAATACGAATACGCGTCCATTACCTTGTAACTTTCCGATTGTTCGTCTTCCAATTCTAAAAACGAATCACGTGCCATTAAATCGCAGATATCACGTACTTTGTTTACTAAAGTTTCAGAACGGTACATTGGGATTTTTTGTAATTTTTGTTTCAAACGAACATTCGCATTACACTCCTCCGAAATTTCACCCGGACGAAAGCGTGAACCAATGGTTATTTTATTATCCATGCTCGCAAACAAATCGATAATATCGATGTAACGTTCAAATGTTTCTAGTTTTTTCTCGATGATACTATTCGCCTCACTTGTTTTAGAGAAATAGAAATAATTATTTCCACGCTCAATGTTATAACGAATCACATTGAAATACGCCTGTAACCGATCGAAATTATCAGGACTATTGATGATATCGTACAAACGTCCCATGTTATCTCTAGACCCATTGCTGGAAATGAAATGTCCACGTGCCATGATGGCAAAAATGTCGTGAGTTTGTTTCGGTAAATTAAAATCTTCTGCGGTCATGATGTTTCTGGTTTCTATGTTTTACTGTTTCTGTTGTTATTCTTTTAAAAATCGGAAGTCATAGTGAGCATGCCGAACTACGCTGCTTTTTTCTTCTTTTTCCCATTTTCACTTTCTTCGGTTACCGGTAATATCACAGTATAACCTAAGCGTTTTTTCTTTTGTGCTGCATCTTCGTATTCAAAATAATTTAATCGGTATCTGAAATCTAATTCCTTCTCGTATTCCATCGCAATCTCAACGAATAATGATAAGCGATCTTCAAATTTCACTTCTCCAATAGCTTTGGGGAATTTGTATTCCATTAGATACTCAAACAAATTCGATTTTTTCTGAGCAAGGAAGCGATCAACTAATTTCTCAGTATCCAATTTAATTTGGTTATCCACCATTTTATCCTTGAAGTTGCTGGCCATTTTACCTGCCATACCACGCGCCATTAAACGAGAAATTTTATATTTCTCCGCTATTTTTTTACAAAGCACATGACCATCATCAGTAACTAAAAAGTCGAGTGCGATTTTTGTACGCGGACCTTTTACCCCGTTAAAACGGAGCGGCGTTACACCTCTAACAATTTCGTTAAAGTTGGTACGGAAATGCAATGCGCCATGATCCTTCACTTCTTTCAGTTTCTGCGCTTTCACATACACATCCAATTGGAATTGAATTTTATTAATGAAATCGGTAATGTCAGTTTGAATTTCAATTAAGAAATCTAAGTTCTCGATTAAGTTTGCCTTCAATGAATTCACGATACCATACAACTCAGTATCATTTGTCATACTGAACAGAGCACGGGTTTCTGTAATTACTTCCTCAGTTTTCTGAATGAAATCGATAATGGTATCACGCTTCTGTCGGTAATCCTCCAGTTTCTGAATTTTGATACGGTAATTACTTTCGTTTTTGTAAGTGTCATCAACGTTTTTCTGCAGCTTGATAATCTCGCGCGACAGAGCGATGTTAATACGTTTTAAATATTTTTTTATGCTGCGTAAAAAGCGGTGTTCGTGTACTTCCTGATAAAAACGGATGTGACGTTTTAGTTCGTTGATATAATCGTTGATGAAACCTGGTGTTACTTCTCCAATTTCCATGAAATCTTCGAACATAGCAACCACTGCATCATTCAAACTCACAATATTTTCGTATTCGTAAACCAAATCCAATGAGCGAAGTCTTTGGTATTGGTCTGCCGATAAATCATCGCGGGCGAGTAATTCGTTAACCGTTATGTTTTCGCGGTTAGCAAACAAAAATTCTACCACATTGCGATTATGGTAAAGTTGTGATAATATATCTTTTACATTGACCTGTAGTGCCATTCTGAAATTTGTATATCCGTTAAAAATACAAAGCCCAGAGCCCGCAATTGGTGCGGGTTTTCAACAAAAACCAGAGTAATTCACAATACTATAAGTGAGGGACTGCAAATGATTGATTTTAAGCTAGTAAGAAGTCTCTTAAGAGGGAAATAAAGAAATTAACACCTGTTATATAATTCTAACACCCTGTTGATAAATGTTGGCCACAGATATTTTGTTTTTTCAAGTTTTAAATTTTGAGTGAATTCCTTCTCTCTGTTATTCTCAAAATAATCCAAAATACTCTCCGAAATTTTAGCAGTTTCAATAGGAACCGTGTACCCTATTTTTTGGTGCGGAACTAATTCAGATAAGCCTCCCACATCGGTCACTAACATCGGTTTTTCATAATAGTAACCCACCATAGTTACTCCGCTATTAGTAGCATTTCTATACGTTTGCGCCACCAAATCAGAAGCGCAGAAATAATATTTTACATCTTCGTTTGGTATGAACTGCGAATGAAAAACAACTTTATCTTTCAAGCCGCTCTTTTCAATAATATCTAAATACGGCTGTTTGTCCTCGTAAAATTCACCAGCTACCAATAGTTTTATGTTTGAATTTTTAATTTTATCATTGGCCATTGCCTCTAATAAAATATCCAAACCTTTATATTTCCGAATTAAACCAAAAAATAAAATTACTTTTTCGTTAGGCTCAAGATTTAATTTTTTACGCGCCTCTTCCTTGCTAACTGCAGCACCATAGGTTTCATACATCGGATGCGGCGAATACACTTTTTTATCAGTCGGCGTAAATACACCAATATCATTAAAAACCGCTTTGCTCATTGTAATAAAACCGTGACAAGCCTTAACAAAATACTTAGTAAAAGATTTATCCCCTGCTCTTTTTTCGTGAGGAATAATATTATCGGTAAGCGCTAAAACTTTAATGTTTGTTCCCTTTCTTACCAATCTCCCCATGGTTCCTAAACTCGGACCAAAAAACGGAAGCCAATAACGGAAAATAATAAAATCAGGTTTTTCCCTCTTAATAAAACGCGCAACACTAAACCAATTGAAAGGATTAATGGTGTTTATCAACGTGTGAATTTTTATATCTGTAGGTGCGCTTCCACTCGTTTCGTATTGAGAACTTCCTGGAAATAAAAAATTTGGATATTGTAATGAATAAGAAATAATCTGAGCATCGTGCCCCATCTTATTAAACTCACGGCAAAGATTTTCATTGAATTGCGCAGGTCCGCCTCGTAAAGGGAAACCTGGACCTATGATAAATACTTTTGCCATTGATTCTCAAAACTACGTATTTTTTATTGGGGAAAGAGCTAAAAATTATTAATTATTTATTTTAATAAATAGAATACCGATCCTGAAGGGATCATAGGTTTATAAAAAAACGTTTGAGATTGGGTTCGACCCCGAAGGGGTCGTAGATTCTTTTCCTATCGTACTACAAACCTGCAATCCCTTCGGGATTAAGAATTAACTAAAAAAATCTTCTGAAAAATTAATTAAATACACCTTCTCTTTAGCTCTCGTAATGGCAGTGTACAACCAACGTAAATAATTAAAATCAATCATTTCTTTAGTTAAATAACCCTGATCAATAAAAACAACAGGCCATTGTCCACCCTGCGCTTTATGGCAAGTAACGGCATAACAAAACTTAGCCTGCAGAGCGTTGTAATGCTCACTTTGTTTTAGATACGCAATTCTTTTACCCTTGCTGGGTTCATCGGCTACATCAGCCAATACGCCTTCATATAATATTTTTTGTTGCTCCTGACTAAGGCTAGAGGCATCTGACATTATACTTTCCTGAACAATTTTTAATTGAAGATCGGGCATTTCAGGATAATCCGTTAAACCAACCACACATTCCAAAAAATTAAAGCCGTATAATTCTTCGCGCCTAACAATCCGTTTTATTTCAAAACTATCTCCATTAGCAATAAAACCAATTTCACTTTTTTCATCCAACCAGAAATAATTATTTTTTACACTCATTAATAAATCACCGGCACAAACATCATCTTCCATATAACGAACACTTACTCTCACCGCCTGATTAAATAAATTGGCGCGTTTGTTACTGCGGGTTACAATCAAAACATCATTATAACCGTATTTGCTGTAAGCCATATTTAAAGTATCCTGCAATTCATCGCCTTCTACTTTCACAACATCAGTAGTTAAAAATAATTTAGGTTGTTGTCCTTGGTAATTAGCCAATAACTCTCTCAATTTAGTGGCGTTTTCTAAAATTCCGCTCTCCAAACTTTGTCGCGCCACTTGTTTTAATTCGCAGCCAAAAATATTAAGCTGAAAAGATGATTTTAGAAATTTTGGATTCAAAGCCGGACTTTCATCACAACCTACAGGAGGTAATTGAGCCGTATCGCCAACAAATAATAATTTACAATTTTCTCCTGCAAAAACATATTCAAAAAGACTTTCCAATAAACCAGGACTAGCATAAGAACTTTGTGTATTTGAATCAAGACCAATCATTGAGGCTTCATCAACAATAAAAACAGTATTTGTATGCTTATTTTCTCCTAATGAAAAATGAATTGAACCTCCTTCATTTACTGATTTCTGAAATATTTTTTTGTGAATAGTTTGAGCTGGACGTTTTGAATAAAGCGATAAAACCTTAGCCGCTCTTCCCGTAGGCGCCAACAAAACACTTTTCCATTTAAAAGTTGGTAATATTTGAGAGAGAGCTGAGACTAAATTCGTTTTTCCAGTACCGGCATAACCTCTTAAAATAAATAAATCCGTATTGTTTTGATTATTGATGAAAGCAGCCAATTTAGCAATAGCCTCTTCTTGGTCGGAGTTTGTCGTAAAGGGCAATTGCTCCGTAAATTGTTTGGTAAAAGCACTTATGTTGAAAGGAGCTGGCATTGTTTTGTAAAAGTACTTTATTTTAGACTCACCCCCTAACCCCCTCTCTCAAAACAGAGAGGGGGGATTAATTTTCCTATGAATGTTCTCCCCTCTCTAATTTAGAGAGGGGTTGGGGGTGAGTCTGCCTCTTTTTATTTCCCAAAAAATAAAATAGTTTACTAACTTTAAGCCATTAATGCTAAGCACAACCCACATACAAAAAAACGTGATTGAATTGAAGCTCGAAAAACCTCAATCGGAAGTGTTGGTTATCAATTTATCTTATCATGGTTTTGAAGTGGTGAGTTTTACTAAAACTCCATATACCATTACCAAAATTGCAGAATCTGTTTTTAAAGAACCGGTTAAACACGCTGAAGAATTAAGCGAGTTGTTCTTGCAATTTATTAGCGAAAACAATTTTACTAAAGAAAATTATTCAACTGTTTTAGTGAATTGGTTGGGAAATCATTTTACTCTGGTTCCTGCTTCTTTTTATGATGCGGATAAAGCAAAGGAAATACTGGAATTTAATATTGGCGGAACCAATGACGAATTAACCTTTACCAATGATGTAAATGATATTAAATTAATTTACTCAGCTCCTGCCGAATTAAATAACACTTTAGATAAAACATTTCCTAATCATAATTTCAAACATATTGGTTACAGCACCATGAAATTGTTTTTTACACACTTTCAATTAAAGAACGCTGATATATTTTTAAATGTACATCAAGGACAAACAGAAGTCTTAATTAAAAAAGACAAGAAACCTGTTTTATATAATATCTTTAAAACGCAAAGCGATGAAGACGTTTTATACTATTTATTATTTTCGGTTGAGCAATTTGATTTGAATCCAACCACTTTAAAATTATTTGTATCCGCTAACCGTTCCACTGGAGATAATTTATTTGCTGCGATTAAAAAATATGTAAAACATGTTGATTTTACTGTGAGTGATAAAATTATTATCCGAAAAGAAGCGTTTGAACAAACCCCACATCATTTTTATTTTTCGGCTCTTAATCGTTTACTGTGCGAATAATCGGCGGCATACATAGTGGAAAAACCATAAATGTATCAAAAGGCATGGATGTTCGTCCCACTACAGATTATGCTAAGGAAGGTCTATTTAATATTTTAAATAATAAAATAGATTTTGAAGAATTAGAAGTATTAGATTTGTTTTCGGGAACAGGAAATATTGCTTTTGAATTTGCCTCACGCGGCGCAACCGTCACTTCAATTGATAAAAATTTTGAATGTTCTAAATTTATTTCAGCTACTGCAAAAAATTTAAATTTAAATATCAATACGTTAAAAGGTGATGTGTTTAAATTTTTGAAAACACATACCCAGAAATACGACTTAATTTTTGCCGACCCGCCTTATATATTGAAAAATATTCAGGAGATATATGAATTGGTAATGCAAAACAATTTATTAAAAGAAGGTGCCTGGTTAATTATTGAACATGGTCCGACTACAAAATTAAACGAACTCCCCCATTTTTTTGAACAACGCAAATACGGAAACGTAAATTTCTCTTTCTTTACATTAAACAAATAAACATAAAACAATCAAACACTCCCTATGTTTACAATAGACACCCACACTCACATCATACCAAAGAACATGCCAGATTTTGCAAAGCAATTCGGATACGGGCAATTCATTAAATTAGAACATCACACTCCGGGTCGCGCGTGGATGATGCAAGGGGATG
>JAYTSW010000503.1:0-3104 GCA_043745425.1 Sphingobacteriaceae bacterium
ACTACCATAGATGTCGCGTAATTTATCGTTACCAATAACGATTAATGTATCTACGTATTTTTTCATTTCTTCTAAGCCTTTTTCAGCTTGCTCTCTACGTTTTTTTCCTTCAAAAGAAAAAGGAATGGTTACAATACCAACTGTAAGTATACCTAATTCCTTGGCAATAGAAGCAATGACAGGAGCTGCGCCTGTACCAGTACCGCCACCTAAACCAGCAGTGATGAATACCATTTCGGTATTATCTTTTAATAAATTTTTAATATCATCAATGCTTTCTAAAGCAGAGTCGCGGCCAATTTCTGGTTTAGCGCCAGCGCCTAATCCTCTTGTTAAAGAATTACCTAATTGTATTTTATGAGGCACAGGGCTTTTGCTTAGTGCTTGTTTATCCGTATTGCATATTATGAAATCGACACCTTTAATTCCTAAACGGAACATATGGTTAACAGCGTTGCTTCCGCCGCCGCCAACGCCAATTACTTTTATAATTGAGCTTTCTTCTTGTGGTAATTCAAATTGCATCATATTCTTTAGTTTTTAATGTTTAGTTATTAGTGCTTAATAATTTTTGGTATTTAGTTCTTAATATTTTTAGATTTTTTTGAGTTATTGATTTTTATTAAAAACTAAAAACCAACAACTAAAAACTTTTTATTCTACGTCATCACTCATCCAATCTTTAGCCTTACTAATTAAGGAACCAAAAAAGTCGCCTGCTTTTTGTTTTGAATGTCCGGTTACAGTTGCTTTTTCTTTTTTAGTAGATTCTACCACTTTTTGTACAGGTTTTTCTTCAAATGGTTTGGATGTATTAGCGCCACGTTTAGCATCACGCTCATATTTTTCAATACCTTTCATTACTAAGCCAACACCTGTTGCATACATCGGATTTTTCAACTCATCGTCTGCCCCTGCTAAGTGCTCATTTGGCGTGCCAATGCGGCAATCCATTCCAGTAGTTAGCATCACTAATTGTGGTAAGTGTTTTAATAAAGATCCACCACCTGTAATTACAATGCCTCCTGCTAATTTGCGTTCGAATCCAGAACTCTTAATTTCAAATAAAACAAATTCTAAAATTTCTTCCATACGCGCTTGAATAATTTGCGCTAAGGTATTTACTGAAATTTCTTTATGTGGACGACCTCTTAAACCTGGAATAGAAATCACTTCATTTAATTGATTTTCCTGAGCTAACGCAGAACCGAAACGCATTTTTAATTGTTCCGCTTGTGTTTTAATAATGCCGCAGCCTTCCTTAATATCATCTGTAATAATATTTCCACCAAAAGGAATAACAGCAGTGTGACGAATAATGCCATCATAGAAAATAGCAACATCTGTTGTTCCACCACCAATATCAACTAATACAACGCCTGCTTCTTTTTCTTCTTCACTTAAAACGGCATCAGCACTTGCTAAAGGCTCAAGGTGTAATGCAACCGTAATTAATTTGGCGCGATCAACACATTTCATAATATTTTTTACGGCAGATACTTGACCTGTAATAATATGAAAATTTCCTTCTAAGCGCATACCTGAATGCCCTATTGGGTAACGGATACCGCTTTCGTTATCAATAATATATTCTTGAGGAATAACATGAATTATTTCTTCACCTGGAGGCATATTTAAACGGTGCATGTTATCAATTAATTGATCTACATCCGTTTGATTCACCTCTTCTTCTAAAGATTTACGGGTAATCATACCACGGTGTTGCATACTTTTAATATGTTGACCTGCAATACCAACAATAACTTCTTCAATATCAATGTTCGCTTTATCAGACGCAATGCGAATGGCAGCTTTAATAGATTCAATGGTTTGCTCAATGTTTGCAACTACCCCGCGGTGTACACCCAAAGATTCGGATTTACCGATGCTTAAAATTTCTACTTTACCAAATTGGTTTTTAAAGCCAACAATAGCAGCAATTTTAGTTGTTCCAATATCTAGTCCAACAACTAGTTCTTGATTAAATACGTCTTTGTTTTCTGTTGGTTTATTTTCCATAAATTATTTTTTAGTGCAAACCACTTGGTTTTTGTATTTGATATTAACGATTGAATATTTGTTCCAACCATCGGTTTTATTAAGACCTTCGGTATAAAATAGTTTTAGTTTATTAAATTTTTCTTCGATGTTTTGAGCATCTCCAAAAATTATTTTATGATTACCAATGGAAGGAAACAATTCTATTTCTTTATCTTTAGTAATATTAATTTGTTGTATCAGGCTTGTCAAAACACTGTCTTTGATGATGTATTGCGTAATGGCATATATATCATCTAATACAGATACTTTACTGTATAAAGGGTGCTTAGCAATTACATTTATTGAAGTTGTGTAACGTTGAGCAAATGGCTCGTAAATATTTCCTGTAGCAATAAGCACTCTGGCGGTATAGTTTTCGTTAAGCGGCATTAACTTCGATTGTGAATCGATATAATAACTTTCTCCATCTAAATTAAAAACACGAACAATAGGTGTGCGTTCTTTAACTGCTACATTTACATCGCCATTGACATCAACCGAAATATCTGCGTTTTCGACTGCAGGATGAGCATTTAATGCTTTTTCTAATTTAGTAACGTCAATGTTTTTAATTTCTGCATGTAGAATAGAATCTTTACGTTCATTAAAAAATAATTTAACATCTTCTTCGTCTATAAATAAGTTATCGTTCGTGTTAGTAATTGATACGCTTAAATTTTCGGAGATAACGCTTTTTTCTTTTTTAGTAGCAAACGCTAAAGATGCCACTAAGCCTGATAATCCAATAATCCAAAGAACGAGTGTAAGTATTTTTCTAATATTTATTTTTTTCATTTTGTAGTTAGTATACAGAAGTTAGTATTCAGTATAAAGTAATTAGGTCGTATTGTTTATATTCCTCTTTGAATTTCTTACCTCTCAAATTTGAATGCTTTGTCTAATTACTTAATACTCATTTCTAAATACTGTTCAATCGGTTCAATTAACGAATCTATATCTCCAGCTCCTAATGTCATAACGACTTCAACTTTCTGCGTTTTTAAACAGTCAATTACATTTTCTTTTTTCACTAAATGCTTGTGTTTGCTTTTCATTTTATCTAA
>JAYTSW010000504.1:0-11550 GCA_043745425.1 Sphingobacteriaceae bacterium
TACAGGATGTGGGGCTCAAAGCACAGTAAATGTTGCGAACGGAATAACTGTAGTTGCAGGATTTAATGCTTCTCCTACTACCGGGTTCAATCCTCTTAATGTTGATTTTACAAATACAAGTACTGGTGCTGGTACTTTTAGTTGGCTATTTGGAAACGGAAGTGTTTCTACATCCACCAATCCTAGTACAGTTTATAATAATATCGGAACGTTCACTGTTCAGTTAATTGCAAATAACGGACCTTGTAGCGATACAGCTTATACAACTATTGTAGTTAATGATGGTTTAACAATAGAAATTCCAAATGTATTTACACCAAATGGTGATGGTACAAATGATTTCTTCGCAATTAAATCAACTGGTGTAAAAGAAATAAGTTTACAAATATTTAATCGTTGGGGACAAAAAATGTACGAATTTGCTGGAGTAAAAGCGGGATGGGATGGAGTTACGGATAATGGTCAAAAGGCAACCGACGGAACTTATTTCTATTTTATAATTGCTAAAGGTTATGATGATAAAGAAATAAAGAAAAACGGAGCAGTTACTTTATTCAGATAATAGTTTGATAAGAAAAATTTAAAAGGCGAAGATAAACTCTTCGCCTTTTTTTATTCGCACGGATTGTAAATTTGAACGAACATGTAGGAGTTGTTTTTTATTTCCCGATTTACCCTTTATCCCCGATAGCTATCGGGGTTGGGTCAAAATCTACCATCCATTCAATACCATATTTATCTCTAAACATTCCAAAGTATGAGCCCCAAGGACTATCTGCAATTGGCATTTCAATTTGTCCACCTGCTGAAAGTCCGTTGAATAATTTATTTGCTTCTTCTTTGGTTTCTGTAGTTATTACAATTTTACTTCTGTTTTCGTTTTCATTTGTTTTCCCTAAAATTTCCGGAACATCGTTTGCCATCAGTATACTATTTTTGCCAATAGGTAAAGCAATGTGCATTATTTTATTTGCTTCATTTTCTGCTACTGGAAATTCAGCGCTTGACAAATCTTTGAAACGCATAATTTTTGCGAATTCTCCACCAAATACTGATTTGTAAAATGTAAAAGCTTCTTCGGCATTGCCGTTGAAGTTAATATGAGGATTGATTTGTGCCATAATTTTATTTTTTAGATTATTTTATTTCTTATTCTAAATATCTGAGCGGAAGGGGTCGCTCAACAATGATGCATAACGGTTTCCGACTACGCGTCCGTTTTTTGCTTTATCAAGTTACATATTAGAGCGTTAACACGCAAAAAATGGAGCGTAGTTGGTGTTACTGGCTGTGCCTTGCACTTAGTCTTTAATGAATTTACTTACAACAATTTGTTTTGCGTCTGTTGTAAAGCATTTGATGATGTAAGTACCAGAAGTTAACTGATCTATTTTTAAAGTTTTATTATTAGATTTTAAAACTTCGTTGCCAATGAGATCGTAAATAATAATGTAATAGTCTTCACTATTTGAATTTATCAAACTAACTGTGATGTCAGTGCGAGCGGGATTTGGAAATATTTTTATTTCGGAAATATTGGAATAAGATTTCACACCAACATTTTGAGCACAAGTGTTTGTTGCGGCAGGAGAAATGGTAAAATTGTTGATAGTTAAAAATGAACTCCATTGGTCTTGTGAATTAGAGCCAAAGGGATATGAACCTATCATATAATTTCTTTCGTTAAGACCAACTTCATTGCCGATACCTTCAGTAAAATAATTATGTTGCGTCCACAAGTATGTGCCACCATTATACTGATAAACTTTTTGTCTAAATGTCTTGCGACAAATACCGTCGTTGTATAATTTATAATAAATGCTGTCAATGATTCTATATGGGTCTCCGCCAGGAGGTGGAAATGAATAAAAACCTAAAACTGTTTTAACGCTGTCACCTTTAACGTAATTGAAGTTGTAAAGTAAATTCTCGTTTGTTTGATTTGGATAAATTAAGTAAATTTTCTTGCCAGCAGTGTCTTGTCTTACTGCACCCCAATAACCATTTGATATGCCCGTAGTCATGGAACAAAAAGGACTCACCGTGTTTGTGAGCACTTGAGAATAGAATTTAACGTACTTTTTTGTCGCAATAATTGTGTCACTATTCGGATAAACTTTGTAGTCAAACACTGAAGAGCTTGTCGCTGGAGTCCCAGTTGCCTGAGAACAAAATTTTGTATGAGACATTTGCCAATAACAGTTTTGCATAGGCATTGGAACGTAAGTCTGCGCATTGGTCATAACCAAGAAGGATAAAAAGAATGCAAGGATTATCAGTCGTGTCATAAAGTAAATATACAAAATTTTGAGTCAATGTCAAGGGTCATTTTGTCTGCGAGGTCGTCGTCAAGGCATTGCCAGTAACTTCGTTATAGAAGGAACTTTATTCATCTAATACTGCAGTTTTTGCAAGATTGGATGATGTTTTGTCCTTCTTAATGATAGCTAATTTACTAAAAAAACTGAAATATTTTACGTAGCGGCTTTAAAGTTAAAGTGTAAAATCTTGGCTTCAGTCCATTTACTTCCCAGGCCTTGCGGTCATCGAGGTTTGCGGTAACTCTGCTTTTAACGGTGTCGTTGCTTTTACCACCAATACGCATTTTTACAATGAACTCGTTTAAGTATGCTAATTTAATTTTGTTTTTATGAATAAAGCGTAACATTAATTCGTAATCGGCTGCTGTGGCAAATTGTAAATTAAATTTTCCAAGTCGGTTATAAATTTCTTTCTTCACAAAAAAAGTAGGGTGGGGCGGCATCCATCCGTTTAAAAAAGCACCTTCGGAATATTTACCCGAGTGCCATTTACGTTTTATTTTAGTAGTGTCGTCTTTATCTACATAATATAAATTTGCATATAAAGCTTCACATTGATTTTGATTAAACGTGTTGGCTACGTTTTCAATCACATTCGAATTCATGTAAAAATCATCTGAATGTAAAATGCCAATGATATCGCCGGTTGCTAAATCAATTCCTTTATTCAAGGCATCGTATATGCCATTATCTCTTTCTGAAACAATTTTATATAATTGAGCTTTGTAACGGTTTAAAATATCTAAAGTTCCGTCGGAAGAACCGCCATCAATAATAATGTATTCTATATTAGTGTACGATTGGTTTAACACCGATTGAATAGTTTGTTCAATTGTAGTAGCACTGTTGTATGTTGTAGTTATGATTGAGATTTTCATTTAAATAATAAAAGTTTCTTTAACTCGTTTTGATACTAAAAAGTACGGTATCCATACAGCGCAGGCTATTGAATGCCTGAAAATATTTTTCATAATATCGCTTTTGTCATTCATAATAAGATAAACTAATAAATCATCTCCGGTAGTTAAAACAAAATAAGAAATATAGTAAATAATAAAGAGTTTTGGTACATATCTATTGTATTTAATTACCAGTGTCAATAATAAGATGGTGTAAATGAGAATTAAGAGGTTTACACTCAGCTCAAATATTAACACAGCCGAGAATCCTGCAATGTAATTAGCACTCGATTCATCAGTTTGTAACATCCACACGGTTTTATTAAAAAAGTTATTTGTAAATAAGCCAAAGAAGATTAACACAATATTCAATGCTAATCCAATAATTGGTAATGTAAGCCATCCACCAAGCCGCATTGGCACACCAGTGCCTTCAACCATAGTTAGTTTTTTGTACAAATATCTTCCTGCTAATGCTGCTAATGTTGAAATTAAACCAGCAAGAAAAACAACAAGCCAGTTAATGTTAGAGTTTTTTGTATTTATATCAACTTTCTGATTTCTTGTGATTGTATAACCAAGGTCGTCGTAAATTTTTTCTATATCGTCTTTAAACGAGGGATAATCTAATGGATCAACTTCCTTACGTAAAATATTAAAAGTGTATTCTAATTTTATTTTTTTGTTGGCATAAGTTAAATTTCTACTGTACCAGATATAACGATTATTTATTTTTTTTACTTCGCGGTCCAAACTCCAATCATCAGGGAATTGCACTTCAACAACATGAACTTTTCTGCTTGGAAAATCAAGAAACAATGGACTTGTTCTTGCTTCAGTGCTTATGTCAATGGCATCTAATGCTTCTTTAATAAAATGTCCGCCTACATTTACTTCCAGAATGTCATCAGAATCTCCAGTCCACATTCGTTTTATTTTATAATTCTCGGTGGTTGTAAAGAGATTATCTGTTTTATCATCTTTAAAGGTCAGTCTTCCCAGTTGAGTTACGTTTTTAAATCTCGTTTCATAAAATTCTTTGTACTTGTCTTCAATATCTTTCATGTTTGAATTAGCATATTTGTAGCGTACTACATCAGCCTCATATCCACCATAAAAAGTTTTAACACACAAGTTAGTTTTACCAGACAAATCATTAATGGTAAACATTTCTTTTAATTTAATATCTGATACACGTTTTGCTGATACATAAGTTAATTCAGCAACACTGTCTTTTAAAATAAGTCCATACCCATAATTAGGCACATAAATGGTGTTTAATTTTCCGGCCTGGCATGAAATGGTTGGGTCGAGGTAAATATCTTTTCCTTTCAATTTCACTAGTGTTATAACATGATTAAATTGTGCAGGCGAAGGAATGGCATTGATTAACGAAAAACGAGTTTCGGTATGTATAAGTACCGGATACGCTTTTATTCCCATCGACTTAAGTATTTCGCAGAGTAAAGTTGTTTTGTCTTTACAATCACCATAACCATCTTTTAAAATACTGCTGGGGTCTTTTGGTTTATGAGAATTAGAACCAATTTCGATACCAAAGTAACGAATCTCGTTTTGTACAAAATCAAGTGCCTTAATTATTTTTGCTTCGTCTGAAGCCAGCGAATCTATTTCTCTTATTTTTGGATGAAGAGTTATTTTTGTATTAGAATTTTGTTTAAACACGTTTTTTCCCCAATCAATAACTCCGCCCCATGAAAAATATTCACTGAGCTCAACTTTAAAATAAGGATCAAACCAGCTGGGAGTAGCAGCTTCACTTTTTAAACCTTCAACATCTTTTAAGTCCCATATCAATTCTTCCTTTGTTGCAGTTTTAATAATTTCGGGTTGAGTGGAATGATTTAGATTATTAATATTTAGAGATAAATCTTTCGGTTTAATGATTCTATAATAAAGTTCCTTGGAATCGTAATAACCATTAAGATAGAAACTGTAAAAAAACTTATTCTGAAATATAGGATTATCGCCAATGATTGAAAAATCATATTCAATAATATCTTTTGGCCTTATATCATTCAATATAACGTTCACCGTTTTATCACCACTGTAAAGGTTAGACTCAAGATCTTCTTCTCTTTGTAAAATCGACATTTTTGAGTCGTTTGTTTTATCGATTAACTGACCGCCTCTGTGCACTTTTATAGAGTGTATTATTAATTTTTCGTAAGATGGGCTATAAGAAAAATATAATGTTGAAGCGTCGCTTACACCTTTATTATTGAAAATTTTGTAAGCGCGATGTGAATAGTACGTTCTGGAACTGATATCAATTTGTATATCCTTCAGAAAATAATAATAACCTTCTGAGACTTCACCTTGTTTAATGGGTTTATTGAAATTGTATTGTATGTTCTTAACCCAAGAAGCTTTTGGTTTAATATTAATTGTTTGCGAATAAAAATAAGGACTAAATAGTAATAGAAGGGAAAGGATTAAATATTTTGAGACAAGCTTCAGATTAGACTTAAACTAAATTCAACTAAAGATGGGAAATTAAAATCAATTTTACTATCGTTTCTTTTTTCTTCTGAAATAAAAACCGTTTTCATACCTAAAGCTTTTCCGAATTCCATATCACTCATACTATCACCTACAATTATAGATTTATTAAAATCTATGGCAGGAAAATCATTTTTAGCGGCTAATCCCATTCCTGTCCCCGGTTTACGGGTAGGGTGGTTTAAAGAATCTAAATGAGGCGAGAAATATACTTTATCAATCCGTCCGCCTAAGTAATTAATTTCATACACCATGTTTTTGTGAATAATATCCAAATCTTCCGTTCGGTAATATCCTTTTCCAATGCCTTGCTGATTAGTTACCACTACAATATGTCCGAACTTTCCATTCAAAATTTTCATGGCATCATGAACACCATCTATGAACTCAAAATCCATCCAATGTTTTACATAGTCGTTATCTAATTTTTTATTGATAACGCCATCGCGGTCTAAAAACAGCGTCCAGCTTTTATTTATATTTAAATCCTTTAAAATCATCTTGTGCTTTTTCAAAATCTTCAGGAATGCCGATGTCAATAAAATAGCCATCGTATGAAAACCCGAAAACATTAAGTTCGTTTAATTTTTTCTCAAAAAAATCTTTTTCAATCGAGAATTTTTTTGTGGCGTTTGTTTTTTGCAAATAAATTTCTTTGTTCAGCATGTAAATGCCCGCATTAATTAAACCTGGCTTTGCCTCTTCATCTTTTTCTTTGAAAGAAGTTATAACAGAATTACTCCCTTGCTTAATAGTTCCATAACGCGCCGCATTCTCTACTTTACGTAATGCCAATGTGCAATCGGACATAAACGTGTGATGTTGAGTGTAAAAAGCATTTAAATTAATATCAAAAAAGGAATCACCATTCAACACCAAAACATTTTTTGATTGACATTTTTCCATTGCCATTCTAATGCCGCCGCCTGTTCCTAATGGAGTAGTTTCAATTGAATACTCAATGTCGATGCCTTCAAAATTTGTTCCGTAATGTTCGGTAATGATATGATGTAAATGTCCGACCGACAGAATAACTTTTTTTACACCGTAATGTTTTAAATATAATAATTGATAATCCAGAAAGGGTTTATCATTAACCGGGGCCATTGGTTTTGGTAAATCAAACACAATACTTTGTAATCGTGTTCCAAAACCTCCTGCTAATATAATGGCTTCGCTTATCAAGGCCGCCGCTTATTTTTTAGGAAATAAATTTATCTCAACCAATTCACAAATAGTATGACCAATTACCATGTGACATTCCTGAATGCGTGGTGTATCTTTTGAAGGTATGTTGACTAAATATTTACATAAGCCCGCCATTTTTCCACCCGTTTCTCCTGTAAAACCAACAGTAATCATTCCTATTTGATTTGCCACTTCCATTGCTTTTACAACGTTACCTGAATTTCCGCTGGTTGACATACCAATTAATACATCACCTTTTCGTCCCATTGCTTTTGTTAAGCGTGCGTAAATTTCATCGTAACTATAATCGTTAGCTACCGCAGTTGTATAACTTGTGTTGACGTGCAAAGCTTCTGAGAAGAGTGGAGGGCGATCGTAATAAAAACGTCCGCTTAACTCTGCAGCTAAATGTTGTGCATCAGCAGCGCTTCCGCCGTTACCAGCCCAAAGCACTTTACCATCTTTTTTATAACACTCAATAATTTCTTTTACTACTGAATCAATTGTGTTAATGATTGCATCGTTACTTAACAGCGATGTTTTTAAATCCGCCGATGCTTTTATTTTGCTTTTAATGAATTCTTTCATATTGTATTTGCCCTATAAAAGTAAATAATTTTTAGTTGCCTTCATAACTTTGAATAATAGCACTTACCAAGCGGTGACGAATCACATCTTTGCTGTCGAGTTCAATAAAATCAATGCCTTCTACCTTTTTTAAGTATTTAATGGCTTGTAATAAGCCCGAAGGCTGTTTCGTTGGTAAATCTATTTGTGTAACGTCGCCTGTAATAATGAATTTTGCATGATTCCCCATCCGGGTTAAAAACATTTTCATTTGGCTTTCGGTAGTATTTTGCGCTTCATCTAAAATAACAAAAGCATTATCCAATGTTCTACCGCGCATAAAAGCTAAGGGCGCAATTTGTATTACTCGGTTTTCAATATGTTATTCGAGTTTCTCAGCAGGAATCATATCAGAAAGCGCATCGTAAAGAGGTTGCATATATGGATCGAGCTTCTCTTTTAAATCACCAGGCAAGAATCCAAGATTTTCGCCTGCTTCCACAGCGGGACGAGTTAAAATAATACGACGTACTTCTTTATTTTTAAGAGCGCGAACGGCTAAAGCAACGGCGGTGTAGGTTTTTCCTGTTCCTGCAGGACCAACAGCAAAAATCATATCGTTTTTTGCCATTGAGGAAACCATTCGTCGCTGATTTTCGGTTTTGGCTTTTACAACCAATCCGTTATTTCCAAATAGAATAATATCGTTTTGAGGCTCTGAGGTTTCAATTATCTCATCACCGTTAGGTCCGAGTAATCTCTCAATGACTTTATCAGTCAACAAACCGTTTTTGTGATAATATTCAATAAGCAGATTTAATTTTTTTTCGAAGTGAGTAATTTCGTTTTCCTCTCCTAAAACTTTAATGCTGTAGCCGCGGGCAACTATTTTTAGTTTACCAAAGTGCTTCTTAATTATGTTTAGCTTAACATCATTAACACCGTATATCTCAACTGGTTCAACACTATCTAATACTATAACTTTCTCTGACAATTTTTTTTAATTTTTATTATGATGAAGCATGCTCTGCTTTGCTTCATCAAATGTTTATAAAACTGTTAATCAATACTGTATTTTGTAAAATTCACACTCTTAATAATATTTACTTTTGAAGTAATACTATTTATGCCAATTGTAACCTTAACAACTGATTTGGGCTATCGCGATCCTTATTTAGCTATCGTTAAGGCTTGCTTGTTACAAAAAGTAAATAACGTTCAGATTATTGATTTAAGCTGCGATATCAAAGATAATAATATTTCAGATGCCGCCTTTATTTTAAAGAATTCTATTGGCTTTTTCCCTGAGAATAGTATTCACCTCGTTGGTGTTAAGTTTATCTTAGGTTTTAAGGCTATGAACAACAATAACCATAATGTTGACAATAGCCGCTATTTGGTGACCCGTTACAAAAATCAGTTTGTTATTTGTCCGGATAACGGTTTAATTACCTTGTTAGATGAAGGATTTACTGAGAAAGTTTATCAATTGTATTATGAAAGTGCGGCTCAGCATAATTTTTTCATTAAAGATGTTTTTGTGGATGCAGCTGCGCAAATTAGTGCTGGAAAAGAATTGAAGGATATTGGGATGGAAACGGCCGATTATTACAAGGCTTATCAATTCTCGAGTTTTTCTACTCCTGAAAATTTAAAGGGGAAATCGATTTACATTGATGATTTTGGGAATATTATTACCAATATTACCAAAGAGGAATTTTATAAAACTCTTGGCAAACGTAAATTCAGTATTGTGTTGCCAGGAGCTCGAATCAATAAGATATCTGAAACTTACGATGATGTAAAAGTAGGTGATGCTTTAGCTATGTTTAATGGTTTTGGTTATTTAGAAATCGCTTTAAATGGCAAATCAGCTTACAAAATGTTATATCCACGTGAAGTAGGGCGCAGCTTCGATTTTAATTTAATAATTGAGTTCAATGATTAAGCGCATTGTAAAAATGTCGTTTCAACCTGATAAGGTGGAAGATTTTAAATTGATTTTTAAAACCAATTGGAAATTAATTGCGGGATTTGAAGGTTGTAGTCACGTTGAATTGTTGCAGGATAAATTACAACAAAATATTTTTTTTACTTACAGTCATTGGGAAAACGAAGATCATCTGAATGCTTATCGCGATTCTGAATTATTTAAAAATGTTTGGAGTAAAACCAAAGTGCTTTTTAACGAAAAGCCCCAGGCCTGGAGTGTTGATGAATTGAAATTTTAATAGTAAATAAGAAATAGTTTTTATTGAATTATAATAATTTCTATTTACGATTTAGGGACGATCGTGAAGCATATTTTTCCCTAAGGCAGAATCTGTTTTGTAAGAATAAATCATAAAGGTATTCATTCCGTAAAAAAACACTTCGCTTATATTAACTATCGATGTTTTCTTGTCAGAATAAAAAGCTTCATCTACTTCTTTAAACATATCTTTATCGTGCCTTTTGTTACGTTTTTTACTCTTCTTCTCCATCAGTAGTTTATATCCCTTACCTTTTAATTCGTCTTTATAACCATTAAACGTTTGCCGACTGGAGAACTGATAAATAATATGATTTTCGGCGTGGTCGCTAGTGTATTCATATAAAATTAAATACGATTTTAAATCGTCATAACTATTTTTCACACGCCAAGTTCTTCTTACAAAATTACTGTCGGTAATAAATTCAATATTACTGGCTTCCCATCCTTTGGCAACTAATTGCATGGTTATTGAGTCGGCATCCTGATGCGGGAAACGAATAATATCTTCAGCCGATAATGTTTGGGCGTTGGCTCTAAAAACTAATAAAATACTTAATACTACTACTAATTTTTTCACTTTATTTTTCTTCTTCTAAAATGGTTTTTGCAATCCTTGATTTTGAATTATATGAATTTACTAAAAACACATTAAACCCAAATAAAAAAACTTCTTTAACAATCATTAAAGATGAGTTTTTATCATTCAAATAAAGCTCTTCTTTGTCTTTATATTTATTTTTTTCTTTTTTCTTTTTCTTTTTTTTCTTTTCACCTTGTAGTTTGTAACCCATTTTCTTTAATTCTGTTTTGTAAAAATTAAAGGCTTCTCGATCGGAAAACTGATAAATAGTATAATTCTCCAAACTATCCGCATCCGATTGATAATATTGAAAATAGGATTTAAGGTCGTTGTAATTGTTTTTAATCATCCAGGTCATCCGCACAAATCCACTATCTTTATTAACCTCGTAGCCGTGTTGTTCCCATTTTACTTTGGTAAGGTAATCACCAACAACACTCGCTTCTGTTCTTGCTGAAGCAATAAGGCTAGGAAGAGTAAGTGTTTGAGCTTTTACGCAAAATGAAAATAAGCTAAAAAATATTACGAATCTTAATCCCTTCACCATAATATATAAAGATATTTATATTATGAAGAGATTCACTTAGAATTGAAGTGAATAAATCAATAGTTAATTGTTAATAACCTGCTTTTTCTGCGTCATAAGCATTAAAAGTACCGAGTGCTTTAGCTATAAGGATATTATTTCGATTTATTGCAAAAACATCACAGCTCACAACAATAATTCTCTTTCCTTTTTGTTCCACCTTTGCTACTGCTTTTAGTTCATCATTTAATAATGCAGGATTCATAAAATTAGTTTTATACTCTACTGTACTAATTACTTTATTTTCTTTATAAACAGCACTTAAGGCAGCAATACCTAAAGCACCATCAACCAAGGCAGCAATTAGTCCGCCATGAGCCGCAGTTGGTGTAGCTAAATGGTTTTTGGTAATGGTTATATAATATTCGAGATTTCCATCGCTAATTATTTTAAACTCCATTCCTAATAATTTCCCGAAATGATTATTACCAATGTATTTTTCTACAAGATTATTTTCCATACAACGAATAAATATTTTATATATTTAAACCATAAATTTAAACTAAAAAAAATGAAAAAAGTTTTATTCGTAATTATTGCATTAACCCTTATTTATTTTGTACTATGCCTTTTTGGACCATCCCGAATTAATATCGAGAGGTCGATTATAGTTAAAAAGCCTGTTGAACTCG
>JAYTSW010000505.1:0-11517 GCA_043745425.1 Sphingobacteriaceae bacterium
CACCCCGACTTAAAACAGGTAATAACCTTTGTTTGGCCATGAATTAAAGATCAATAGAAAATAGAATAATTGAAGATATTAATTTAGGGTTGAACAAGGCAAAACACAAAAGCCCTGAAGTATCACTTCAGGGCTTTTTTAATGAGGTAATAATAGTTTAAGCTGAGCTTAAGCTATCTTATTATGTTGATTTTGAGTATTAACTTTAGAATAAGCAGGACACTTTTCGTGTGATTTACAAGAAGAGAAAAGAACCGCTACGAAAGCGAAAACAGATGCAAGGATGATAACTTTTTTCATAAGGTGTAATTGTTTATAGGTCAAATATAAGGTTTAATCAAAAATAATAAAAAAATTGTTTTTCACAATCTTAAAATCGCTGGTATATTCGCCTAATGGTTAATCCTAAAATAGAAGCGAGCTGGTTAAAGGCTATTAATGAAGAGTTTACTAAGGATTACTTCACTCAATTGAAGAGCTTCCTTGTAGATGAACGCGATAAATACACCGTTTATCCGCCCGGAAAGCGCATGTTTGCTGCCTTTGATTTCACGCCTTTTGATAAGGTGAAAGTTGTGATTTTGGGTCAGGACCCTTACCATGGCGAAGGACAAGCTAACGGTTTATGCTTCTCTGTTGCCGATGGTATCCGTAAACCGCCCTCTTTAGTGAATATTTTTAAGGAATTAAAGGAAGATGAAGATTGTGACATACCACAAAGTGGAAACCTGGAGCCTTGGGCTCACCAAGGAGTATTTTTACTTAACGCAACCTTAACAGTAAGAGCAAATACTGCAGGAAGCCATCAAAACAAAGGATGGGAATTATTTACGGATGCGGTGATTAAAACTTTATCTGATAAAAAAGAAAACTTGGTTTTTTTGTTGTGGGGAAATTACGCCAAAGCAAAAACGGTTTTAATTGATGCCAACAAACATTTGGTATTAACAGCAGCGCATCCATCGCCTTTAGCCCGCGGTGCTTTTTTTGGAAGTAAACATTTTAGTAAAACTAACGACTACTTAAAAAGTAAAGGGATTGAAGAAGTAGATTGGCGTTTATAACGAATCAAAGTTTAGAGATTTTCTTGATAGAAATAAGTTTATCGTTTTGATAAATCTCAAGGAAGTAAACCCCGTTTTGAAATTCTGAAAGATTTATTTCCCCATCGGGTCTTAAATTACTCTTTTGTATTTCCTGACCTAAAATATTTTTTATACTTATTTCGTTTTTATTTTTAGGATTCATGCCGAATAGATAAATCTTATCCGAAGTAGGATTTGGATAAACATAAAAACTACTGGATAAATTTTTCTCATCTATTTCTGTTGAAGCATAAGGATTGCAAGAGGCTGTAATTCTTTTATAACCTGAAATTTGGTTGTCATCATAACATCTTAGCGGCCCTCCTTTTTCGGAATCAACAATGTTCGGACAAATATCCTGGGGGTAATAGAAATACTTTAAAACACATCCAATTCTTTCGAAAATTGTATCTGTAAAAAAAGTGCTGCTGCTATAAGAATATCCATTAACATTTACTTTTAGCCATTTTAGATATTGTGACTGAATAAAAACATGCCCTGTGTCAACTACAGTTATTTTTGAATTTGAGCAGTTCGACATAGATTTTGGCGCCATAAACCATGAATCGCCAATATTTGCACCATAATTAAACAAAGTATCAAAATTATTTGTAGTTCCTGTAACATCCAATATGTAAACTACATTACCGCTTACATGTGTATAGATATTTGGTCCGTAGTAAGAAACAGGTCCAGACATTCCGAATCCTTGTGTATAATAAGTTATTTCGTTACAGTTTTTTCCGAAAATCACTGTATCTTTTACGTAATTAAGCCTAGTAATTAATGATGCAGTAACATTGTAATGCGTGAAATGCCACGTTGCGCCAGGACGACACCAGATTTGTGAATTTGATACTAATGCATTGAGTATGAAAAAAGAAAGTAAAAGTTTTTTCATGCAGTTAAATTTTAAACCAAGTTACAAAAAAGCAACGAGAACTGCAATTAATCCTTTTTCTTCTTCAAAAATTCATCAGTAAAATGTTTTTGCGATTTAGGTTCGCTGAATTTACCGGCATTGTATTCCTTGGATTTGTTTCTTGGTATTGAAAGACTTTCCCAATCTGAACTCTTAAGTAATTTGGCAACGTAAACCATTTGTCCAACATGATAAGGATAATGCGCTAATTGACGATTAATAGCTTCCATAACCGTGTGCCCTTCGTTACGGATGTAAATTATTTTTTCTAAATCTTCTGGTTTTAATTCATTTAATGTATCAAATAATCTTTTCCAGCCTTTGTCCCATAAAGCAATAACTTCTGCTCTTGTTTTTAAATCATTCTCAAATTCACCGTCGCGGTTGCGGGATTCTTTTTCGCCATCTGTAGTTAAGAAATCAGTCCAACGAGAGACCATATTCCCACTCAAATGTTTTATGATTGTAGCAATGCTGTTACTATCTTCGTTTAACTGTACGAATAATTTTTCATCTTCAATCTGAGCTATAGCTTTTTCACCCAAACTCTTGTAATAAGAGAACTGGCGGTGCATGCTTTTCAGATAATTTTCGTTTATCATCTTGATCTTTTGTGTTTCAATTTTGTTCGACCCCTCCGGGGTCGTGTATATTTGGGGATGATTATTTCTATAAATATTTGACCCCTCTGGGGTCAGTACAATTTTTAATTAATCTCAAATTCTTAATTCCTTTTCCTTAAAGCTATCGGGATTAATTACAATCAAAACTGTTACGCCCCTACAGGGCTTTAAATCGATGGAGAATTCTTATTCTAATAATATTTTGTCCCTCTGGAACAATTTTAGTTACTCTAACAATTCATCATTCATCATTCAAAATTCATCATTACATTACCTATACTTATCAATCAAATACATTAAACTTCCAATAGCGGCAGCGCTTAATTCTAACTCACGCTTATGAACTTTATCAAACGTATCTTCTGCAGTGTGATGAATATCAAAATAACGTTGTCCATCCGGTTCAAAACCAATACAAGGCACGCCAAACTTTTCAAGCGGACCAATATCAGCACCGCCACCACCTTGTTTTATACTATGAATAAAATAAGGTTCCAATAGAGGTTTCCAAGTTAAAGCTAATTTGTACATGCCAGCAGTTGTATCAACTCCAAAACCGCGAGGAGTAAAACCACCTGCATCAGTTTCTATTGCAGCAATGTGTTTCCATTTTTTATTTTCTGATTCTTTTGCGTAGGCTTTTCCGCCTCCTAAACCATTTTCTTCATTCATAAAAGCAATAGCACGAATGCTATGTTTTGGTTTAAGTCCAACTTTTTTAAACATACCTAATGCATCAATACATTGTACAACACCTGCACCATCATCATGCGCACCTTGCCCTAAATCCCAACTATCTAAATGTCCTCCTGCTATAATATATTCATTTGGCTTTTCTGTCCCTTTTATTTCACCAATCACATTAAAGGATGGGGCATCTGGAAATGATTTGCAATTAGCTTTTAATGTAAGGGTTGATTTTGCATCTTTTTTTAAAGCTTCTGCTAAAACATCAGCGGCTTTAAAGCTTAATGCAAATGTTGGGATTTTTGTTTTAGCACTATCGTATGTCATAGCGCCTGTGTGTGGTGAGTCGTTGTTTAATGAACTCATGCTTCTAACAACTGTAGCAACTGCACCATATTTACTTGCTTTTACGGCACCAATGTAACGGTACTTTACGGTTTCACCATACGATTTTCCGGTAGTAATATTTTTAGGATTAAAGAATACATTGTAGAAAACGATTTTTCCTTTTATGTTAGCTTCTCCAAGTTTATCTAATTCCTCAAAACTTTTTATTTCAATTACATTCGATGTTAAACCTTGTAGTGGCGTTCCAACTGAACCACCAAGCGCGCAAATATTTAAATTTTGTTTTTTAGCTGCTGAGGTTAACACACAGGTTTCTTTTGCACCACGTTCCCAATGTGTAACCATACAGGGTTGTAAATAAACGGTGTCCGCCCCGGCATCATACATTGCTTTTTTTGCCCACGCAACAGATTTTTCGGCTTGGGGAGATCCGCTTAAGCGTGCGCCAATTGTATTACATAATACATCTAAATTTTTGTAACACTTACTTTCGGTTAAATAGTAATCGTAAATTTTACGAATGTTAATTGAATCCTGATGCTGAGCTTTTGCAGTGAAAGCAATCGTAATTAAGAGAAGAATTTTTATTTGTTTCATAATTTGTGTTTCAATTTTAATCTCGCCTCCGCGAATCTCTTTAATGAGATGGGATTTTTCCTCTCCTTATAAGAGAGGACTTACGCCATAGCGGAAGGGTGAGGTTAGTTTATTTAAATACTATTTCGTTAATTAATTTGCTTCCGCAGAAACGATTGATGTTAGTGATGATTTGTTGTTTATTAAACGATAATTCCTGTTTCAAAGTGGCCGATTTTAAAGTTAAAAACATAACTGTATCGTTAAATGAAATATCTAAAGTATTATTGGCTACATGTTCGCCAACAATATCCGCCCAACTATTTTTAACGGTAAAACGACTGATTTTCACATCAAGTTTTTCTTGTTTTAAAAACTGATCAATGGCATCGCCTACTTTTATGAGGTTACTTTTTCTCATTCTTATTTCAGTGTTTCCACAACACCATTATCTACTAAAAATATTTTTTTATCAATATTGTTAAACGCAAACAAATCTCTTATTCTGTCGGCGTGCGTATCGGTTATAAATACTTGCCCGAAATTATCATCACTCACCAATTCAATTAATTTACGAAATCTTGTTTCATCTAATTTATCGTAAACATCATCCAAAAGCAACAAAGGTTTTGTATTTTTTTTAGTTTTTATAAACTCAAATTGAGCCAATTTTAAAGCGAGCAAATACGATTTTTGTTGGCCTTGAGAGGCGAATTTCTTTAAGCTGAAACCATTAATTGTAAAATCCAAATCATCTTTATGTGGACCAACTGTAGTATAATGTAAAATGCGGTCGCGCTCCATAGAGGTGAGAATCGCTGTTTTATAATCGCGTTCACCTACGGATGATTCGTAATTTAAAGACACTTCTTCTTTACTTTCGCTGATATAAGCGTAATGTTTATTGAAGAGCGGAATAAATTCTTTTATAAAATCTAAACGTATTTGTAAAATGCCTTTACCATGAATAATTAATTGTTCATCCCAAATCTCTAAAGTAACTGAGTCGAAAGCCCTCGATTCGTAAAATTGTTTTAATAAAGCGTTGCGTTGTTTTAAAACTTGATTGTAAGCGATTAATTTTTCTAAATAAATTTTATCGTATTGCGAAATAATGCCATCAATAAATTTACGACGTATTTCGCTGGTACCATTTATTAATTCAGCATCACCCGGAGAAATCATCACTAATGGATACATACCGATATGTTCCGATAAACGCTCGTACTCTTTTTTATCGTGCTTAAATATTTTTTTCTGATTACGTTTTTGTCCGCAATACACTTCAGTCGTTTCACCATTGCGGTTATAAGAACCCTGAATCACAAAAAAACCTTCCCCATGTTTTATGTTTTGACTATCAATTGCGTTAAAAAAGCTCTTGCAAAACGACAAATAATGGATAGCATCGAGGATATTGGTCTTTCCCATCCCATTGTTCCCCACGAGGCAATTCATCTTTTCGCTGAATTGGAGAGTTACATCAGCATAGTTTTTGAAGTTTACAAGGTGAATTTGCTTTAAAACCATGACTTGCGCTGCGTACGGAATGCTATTTTTAATAAAGATCCCAAATTTTAAGAGATTCTGCTTTAAAGGTTGATTAGGCAGTATCTAGGGTAAATTTAAGGCATTTTTACGGGTAAAAGCCCTTTTAAAATAAATTTCGGGATTTAAAATTAAAAATCTATTTTTGCACCTTAAAATTAGTCGATAAAATGGCCGAATTGAAAGAAGAAAACCCGGTTGAAAACGTGGAAAACAACGAGAATGAAAACGTTGAGGTAGAAGAGGAGTCGAACGAAGAAGAAACGTCGAGGCCCAGGGTGGTTGATCCAACCCTTGAGGGACTTCAATTTTTTTACGAGTCGAACAAAAAAATGATCAACTATGTAGGTGGAAGTATTGCCTTAGTGGTTGGTTTATTTGTATTCTATAAATTTTACTACATGCCTGATAAAGAAAAGGCTGCTGCTAATGAAATTTTCTGGGCGCAAACTTTTTTCGAAAAAGACAGTTTCAATATTGCATTAAAAGGCGGATACATGGTACGTACATCGGAAGGTGATAAAACCATGATGGGCTTTGAACAAGTTGCAGATGAATACAGCATGACATCAGCAGGAAGTCTTGCAAACTATTATGCAGGTATTTGTTGCTTACGTACCGGTCAGTATGAAAAAGCGATTGAGCTTTTACAAAAGTATGATGGTAATGATATGATGATTGCGCCTCTTGCAATCGGATGTATCGGTGATGCTAACATGGAGTTGAACAAAGTGGATGAAGCTTTGAAATATTATTTAAAAGCATCTGAAAAAAACGCAAACGATTTTACAACACCTGTGTTTTTGAAAAAAGCAGCTTTTGCTTATGAATTAAAAAAGAATTACGCGGAAGCTTTAGCTATTTACGAGCGACTTAAAAAAGAACACGGCCGTAGTAACGAAGCACGCGAAGTAGAAAAAAATATTGCTAAAGTGAAAGCTTTAGGTAATTTATAATTGCAACATTCCTTTAATTATATCGGCCGCGAGTGATAACCTCGCGGCTGATTTGTTTAAACAAAGCCATGTCGAGTCAACATAAAAATTTATCAAAATTCGAGGGCAGCGAAATTAAAAACGCAGCCACTTATAAATTTGGTATAGTTTGGGCTGAATGGAATCATGAAATTACTCACGCCTTGTATAAAGGTGCTTACGACACACTTATAAAGAACGGAGTAAAACCACAAAATATTATTTCTAAAACTGTACCTGGAAGTTTTGAATTAACGCTTGGTGCACAATATTTAGCTCAGGATTCGGATATAGATGCAGTTATTTGCATTGGCTGTGTTATTCAAGGTGAAACGAAGCATTTCGATTTTATTTGTGCTGCGGTTGCAAATGGGATTACTAATCTCAATATTAAATATAACAAGCCGGTTATTTTTGGGGTTTTAACGCCCGGCAATATGCAGCAGGCTATTGATAGAGCAGGTGGAAAGCACGGCAATAAAGGCGATGAAGCCGCTGTTACAGCTATTAAAATGCTTTCGTTTTAAATTTGAATAATTAGACTTTTCCTCTCTAAAAACTCTTCATTACAACTTTTCAACAGTTATTAAAAAAAACCCGTAAAGCTCTTTTTTACTGTTAAATTTACTTCTTTAATAATTGAACTATGTCGAAATCAGATGTACTGTTAGGCCTTCAATGGGGCGATGAAGGTAAAGGAAAAATTGTTGACGTTTTAACTCCGCAATATGATATTATAGCACGTTTTCAGGGCGGACCAAACGCAGGTCATACTTTAGAATTCAACGGTATTAAACATGTATTGCATACTATTCCCAGTGGCATTTTTCATCCTACAGCTTTAAATGTAGTTGGTAACGGGGTCGTCATTGATCCAGTAATATTTAAAAAAGAAATTGATGCGCTTGTAAAAATGGGCGTTGATGTAAAAGCAAAACTATTAATTTCAAAACGCGCCCATTTAATTTTACCAACACATCGTTTATTGGATGCAGCAAGCGAAGCCTCAAAAGGAAAAAATAAAATCGGCTCTACTTTAAAAGGAATTGGTCCGACGTATATGGATAAAACCGGACGTAATGGATTACGTATTGGTGATATTGAACGACATGATTTTAAAGAAAAATATGATACATTAGTTGAGAAACATAAACAGCTTTTATCTTTTCATAATTACGACTATAATTTATCGGAATTAGAACCAGCTTGGTTCGAGAGTATTGAAACCTTAAAGGAATTACAATTTGTAGAAAGCGAACATTATCTTAATAGTGCGTTGGCTGCAGGTAAAAAAGTTTTAGCAGAAGGCGCACAAGGTTCTTTATTAGATATTGATTTTGGTTCTTATCCTTTTGTTACATCATCGAGCACTATTTGTTCAGGTGCATGTAGTGGATTGGGAATTGCTCCAAACAGAATCGGAAATGTGATTGGTATTTTTAAAGCATATTGTACGCGTGTTGGTAGCGGACCTTTTCCAACTGAGTTAGAAGATGAAGTTGGGGAAAAAATCAGACAGATAGGTCGGGAATTTGGTTCAACCACTGGTCGTCCACGTCGCACAGGCTGGTTAGATATTCCTGCTCTTAAATATGCTATTATGATTAATGGTGTAACTGAATTAATCATGATGAAAGCTGATGTGCTTTCTGATTTTGATACTTTGAAAATTTGTACGCATTACAATTACAATGGAAAAGTAATTGATTATTTGCCATACGACATTGATCCAAAATATTTAACACCTGTTTACGAAGAAATAAAAGGATGGGGATGCGATTTAACTCAATTCACGGAAAAAGAACAAATGCCAAAAGAACTGGTGAGTTATATTAAGTACATCGAAAACGCTGTTAAAACGCCTATTACTATTGTTTCTATTGGTCCTGACAGAAAGCAAACTATAAAACGATAGCGTTTGCTGAAATTTAATGCGAAGTACAGGGAAGGCCATATCTATATTAATTCTTGCTGTCAATTTTTGTTTTTCGCAATCCGGTAATTCAGTAAAGTATCTTCCTGATTCCGTTAATGCAATAAATTATCTTCGCTTAGCAGACAAATACAGACTTACTGATATTTACGCCTCTACTTTATTTGCTGAAAAGGCTATAGATGAAGGTTACGAAAAAAAATATTTTCCGGCTGTTGTTCGTGGAAATATTGTTTTGGGAAGAATACAGGAAGAAAGAAACAGAACCGCTGAAGCTTATAAATATTATCAGAAAGCATTTCGAGCTGCATTAGACATCAAAGATTCAAGCCTTATAAGTGTATGTTATCAATCGATTGGTGTTATTTATAAGCGACTCGAATTATTTTCTAAGTCTGTTGAATATCTTACTAAAGCGCTTAAATTTTCTCGCCAAAAGAAAACAGCAATAACTCAAATTATAAATTGCAGAAATTTATTAGGCCATGTTCTTATGGATTGGTTTGATAAGACCCATAACAAAAGGTATTTTGATGTGGCACTTGAAAATTACACAACCTCACTAAATCTCAGTCGTCATAATAATATTAAAAACCTAATCAGTAACGGTTATATCAATCTGGCAAATGCTTACATGCATTACTATACTAATTTTGGCAATGAACAATTCATTCAAAAATCTATACAATTAAGTTATAAAGGAATTAATTATTGTCTGCAAAACAAACATCCAGATTGGATATTAGTTCATGAATTAAATATCGGTGAAGCCAATTACGCTCGTCGGCAAATGGATAGCGCAATTATTTATTTTATAAAATGTAACGAAATTAATCAGCAGCTTAAATTAGGTTCGTGGAATGAAGCGATTAATAAAGATCTGGCTATGGCTTATAAATATAGTGGAGATTACGACAACTCGCTTAAATGTATTTTGCAGGCTATTAGCGATGGTGTTAAATATCATGCTTCGCCAATGGCTGCGGATTATCAAATCTTATCGGAACTATATTCATTAAAAAATAATAATGCAGGTGCGTTGGGTGCATACAAAGATTTTATCAGAATTGACAACAGGGATAAAAACGTTAAGCAAACTCTCGATTTAGAACGTTTGCAAGTGGAGTATGAAACGGGCATCAAAGACCGAGAAATTATTTTCCTGAATCAGGAGAAAAAAATTATTGAAGAAAAATTAGAGAAAAATCGTTTTGCCACTTATTTAGCTGTTACTATAGCTGTTTTGGTAATTTTAATTTCAGTTTTCTTATATGTTAATTCAAGAAATTTAAAGCGCGCGAAAGAATTATCGGATAGCGCACGTGTGATGCAAGAGCAGTTTTTAGCGAATACCAGTCACGAGATAAGAACACCCATGAATGGAATACAAGGCATGGTGAATTTATTGTTGGACTCAGAACTAAACGATTCGCAGCGACATCAATTAGAAACCATTAAAAATTCTTCAGAACATTTGTTGCGCATAATAAATGATTTATTGGACTTATCAAAAATTAAAGCAGGAAAAATTGAATTTGAAAACACAACGTTTAATGTAGAGCATACAATGACAATGTTGAGAGAGTTGATGGAACCAATGGCTCTAAACAAAGGCTTGGCTTTCGAAGTTTACATTGATGAATCGGTTAAAGGATTTTATTCTGGCGATGTGATTAGGCTTGAACAAATATTAATTAATCTGATAAGCAATGCCGTAAAATTCACTTCTAAGGGGGCCATCAAAATAAGTGTCACCGCTAACGAAAACGGAGTAGAAGAAAAATTATTGAACTTTAAAATAAGTGATACTGGGATTGGCATACCTAAAAAGAAATTGGATGTTGTATTTGAAAGTTTTGTTCAGTTAGAAAATTCTGGCCGCAGAAAATTTGGAGGAACAGGACTCGGTTTATCTATCACCAAACAATTGGTTGAATTGCAAAACGGTAAGATAAGTGTTAGTAGTAAAATTGGAATAGGTAGTGAATTCACTTTTAGTATTCCTTATAAAGTATCGGAAGAGGAGGGAATAAAAAAACAAAAACGCAATGCCGTTATTTCTGAGAAACGTTTACGTGAGAAACGATTTTTGGTAATTGAAGACAATGAAATTAATCAAAAAGTTATTTTAAGTACGTTGCAGTCCTGGGAATCAGAATGTGTTTTGGTTTCATCAGCGGTAGAAGGTTTTGAGCAGTTAATGAACGGAGATTTTGATTTGATATTAATGGATATTGAATTGCCGGTACTCAACGGGTGGGACGCTACTCAATATATTCGATTAAAGTTTAAAGAACCTAAAAAAAATATTCCAATAATAGCTCTTACTGCTTATGCTTCTGAAAGCGACAGAAACAAATGTCTACAGTGCGGAATGAATGAGGTGGTGACAAAACCATTTAATTCTGATGAGTTATATATTAAAATAAATAATTTGTTATTTGCCAACGATAAGCTTCAAGGTGTTGTTAAATCAAATGTAATAAGCGATACTAATTCATTCTCTGTTCTCGAGAAAAAATATGAGAATGATAATGAAGGTTTGCTCGAAATTTATAATTTATTTAATACCGAATTGCCCCTTTACATAAAGGAATTGGAAACTTTAAAAGTAGCCAAGGATAAGGAAGGAATTAAAAAACAGATTCATAAAATGAAGAGCCCGTTGGGCCTGGTGGCTTCAAACGATTTAATGAATTATTTAAATCAATTGCAACAGCCTGAAATTTTAGACAAGACAAAACAAAGAAATCAATTAATTGATCTGGTAATTGAACAAACAAGGGCTATTGAAAGCGAAATAGCAAAGCGTTTAAGGAAT
>JAYTSW010000506.1:0-11500 GCA_043745425.1 Sphingobacteriaceae bacterium
GCGCGTTTTGCGCTTGCGCGGTCGTTATACGCATAGGCATAATCTCCTTTTGCTAAAATTGCTTTTCCATAACTTTCAACAGCCGCTTTATATTCGCCTGTTTCATATAATAACAACCCTTTGTAATAACTTGCCTCCGCGTGATTAGCATTTATAGCAATGCATTTGTCTAATGCTACTAATTGCGAATCTTTTTTCCCTTCATTAAAGTAAATTAAACTCTTGGTGAAATAAGCGTCAGCGTTTTGAGGTGTTAATCTGATAACTGCATTAATGTCAGAAGCAGCTTCTACATAACGTTTAGCTTGAGTTAAAGCAACGGAACGATTATATAACGCTTTATCAAAAGTTGGTTTATTGGTAATGCTTTTGGTAAAGAAATCGATTGCAGAAGTGTAATCGTTGCTTTTTAACTTTTCCAGTCCGAAGTTATAATCAGCTTCAGCCTGTTGGTCGGGAGTTAATTGCGACGCCACTTTAACTGTATCCTGTGAAAACAGATTAAAGCCAAGCATACACAATACAGTAATTATCAGGTTTTTCATGTAGGTTTTATTGTTGTGACTAAAATACAATATTTATTAGAATCTGCTTATCTTTATCGCAAATCCTTTATGCACAAAAAATTAATAGTCTGTTCCCTTTTAGCAATTTCAATTTTTTCGTATTGCTCGCTTTTTGTGCCTTCGTCCAGTAAGCTATATAAACGTGCGCTTAAAAAACACCCTCAGTATGATGCTGTTATAGTGCCGGGCGTTCCCTTTAATGAACCTGAATGGGATAAGGTTATGCTAATGCGTGTGGTATGGTCGGTTCACCTTTACAAAAGAGGTTATACAAAAAACATTATTATGAGCGGAGGGGCGGTATATACGCCTTATGTAGAAGCAAAAATAATGAAACAATACGCTATTGCTTTAGGCGTGCCCGAACAAAATGTGTTTGTTGAAGAACGAGCTGAACACAGTACAGAAAACATTTGGTACAGTTTTAATTTGGGAAAGAAGCACGGTTTTACAAATATTGCTTTGTGTAGTGACCCTTTTCAAACGCGGTTGTTGTATCGGTTTGGGAAAAAGCGGATAGAGGGATTATGTTTTTTACCGACTCTTTTTGATACGCTAAGAACACTTTCGCACGAAACACCAGTTATTGAATACAAACATTTAAAGCTGGATAGTAGCTTTGTTGCTTTACCCGATCGCGAAAGTAAATGGCAAAGGTTAAGAGGAACGCAGGGCAAGCATATTGATTTTAAAACGAAAGATTAGAATAAATTGTAAACGAGATACGAAGATAAATAGGCTAAACCTGTCATATAAAAAAACTGTATCCACATCCATTTCCAACTTTTAGTTTCGCGTAATACAACAGCCATCGTACTCATGCATTGCATGGCAAAAGCGTAAAACACTAATAAAGACAAACAAACCGCCGGAGTATATTTTGGTTTTCCATTGACGCCTTTTTCTAAAATTAATTTTTCTCGAACAGAGCTTGCGTTTTCAGAATCGTTAGCGCTGTAAATTGTAGCCATGGTGCCAACAAAAACTTCCCGTGCTGCGAATGAAGTAATTAATGCAATGCCAATTTTCCAATCAAATCCCAAAGGAGCAATAGCGGGTTCAATTTTTTTTCCTAACCATCCGGCATAAGAGGCTTCCAGTTTTTCTGATGCCTTAGCTGCTTTTATTTCTTGGATGCGTGTATCCTTGTAAGCTAGCTCTTCAGATTCTTTATACTTAATATCAATTTTTTCAAATGCATCACCTGGCCCATGGGAACTTAAAAACCACAATATAATAGAAACCGCCAAAATAATTTTCCCTGCCTCCCACAAAAACACTTTTACTTTCCCGATTACAATTACACCAATACTTTGCCATTGAGGCATTCGGTAAACCGGTAATTCCATTATAAAGTAACTTTTCTCCTTTGTCTTTACAATTAGTTTTAAAACAAATGCCGTTGCGAGTGTAGCTACAAATCCCAATAAATACATTCCCAATAAAATAATTCCTTTTAGATTAAAAACACCAAGCACAGCATCATCAGGAACCATTAATGAAATTAATAACGTGTAAACTGGTAAACGCGCCGAACAACTCATTAACGGAATGGTTAAGATTGTAATTAATCTTTCTTTATAATTACTTATTGTTCGTGTTCCTAAAATAGAAGGTACTGCGCAAGCTACGCCACTTACAATAGGGATAACTGATTTTCCATTTAAACCAAAGCGACGGAAAACCTTGTCCATAATAAAACTTACCCTTGCCATGTACCCAGAATCTTCTAGCAATCCGATAAAGAAAAACAATAATGCTATTTGAGGAATAAAAATAACGATACCGCTTATTCCTGCCAAAACTCCATTCACTAACAAATCGCTTAATTGTCCATTGGGCAACGCGGCGTCTGTTTTTTTCATTAAGAAAGAAAACGAACTTTCAATCCAATCCATTGGGAATTCAGCCAAATAAAAAATGCATTGAAATACCACAAACAAAACCAGCAACAAAATGCCGTATCCGAAAATTGGATGCGTTATAAATTTATCTAGCTTTTCAGAAAAACTTCGGGTTGCATTTTGGGGAAGCGTTATCGTTTTAGTAAAAATATAATTGATAACATTAAACCGATAAATGCTGTCCCGTTCCTCAAACACATGCAGTTTTGTTTTATAATCTTCATCACTTTCAAATTGTTTGGCAACAATGTTTTTAAAGCCCTCCGTATTTAAATCGTTTGATTTAGTTACGTCATAAAATATATTTTCGGAAATCGTTGCTTCAGTAATTTTGTTTTTTAATTCTTCAAGTCCATCGTGTGTTCTTGAATTAACCGTAACAATTTTTACCCCCAGCAATCTGCTTAATTCTTCTCTATTAATTTTTAATCCTAAAGCATCAGCCTCATCAATCATGTTTAGTACAACAACAACAGGAATTTTTAAATCAATAACTTGTGTTGCTAAAAGTAAATGGCGTTTTAAATTAGACGCATCGGTTACAACAACGGCAACATCAATATCGTTTCCCAATAAAACTTTACATGCCACTTCTTCATCTAAAGATTTTGGATATAAACTATAGGTGCCCGGTAAATCGGTAATACTTAATTTAACTCCCTGATTAGTTTTTGTAAAACCTACATGCTTGTCGACCGTTACACCGGGATAATTTCCTGTTTTTTGATTGAGGCCTGTTAGTGCATTGAACAATGTTGTTTTGCCTGAATTAGGATTTCCTAATAATGCAACAGAAATAGTTTTTGATTTTATTTGATGAGAGGCCGTCTCCATTTTAATCCTCTAACTCAACCGTTGAGGCTTCATCTTTACGCATACTTAATTCGTAACCCGAAATCTCAATAGCTATTGGGTCGCCAAGAGGAGCTATTTTAGTAAGTGTAATTTTTTCTCCCGGGAAACATCCCATTTCGATCAACTTTAAAGCCAAATCCTTTTTTGTAAGGGATTTAATAATTCCGCTTTGACCAACCTTTAAAGTATCCAGAGTTTTCATTGTTATAAAGGTAGGTTTTTATGCCCTTTTTTATATACCTTAAACAAGGTATGTTTAAGCCAATTTCCTCTCGAAAACCAATTGATTTGGCTTGTACCTTAAGTGGTTAAGTCCGGCGTTTTTTCCTTTAATAAAACCACCGAATTTGTCTTCAATTCCAAGCGCTTCGGCTCCGTTATAAGTGGCCCATTTTAGAGTATCGGCTATTTTGACCCAATTAAAATTAATTAATAAGGAATTTATTTCGCTAATAATTGACAAAGAAGTATTGCTTGCCAAACTATCTGTTCCAATAATCATTCGGCAATTATCAGCAATGAAATTATTGAGTTGAGGCAACGCATTTTCAATATATAAATTTGCATTCGGACATAAACACCAATACAATTCGTTATATAATTTATTAGCCCAAATAATATCTTCGTTTTTTGTAAAAGTATTATGTACTAATAATAAATTTTTGCAGTTTCCTAAGTGCGGCAAATAAGTTAGTAGTGATGAATGGCCGCTGGCTTTAAAAAAATCAATTGGCATTTTTAAAAACTCATACAACTCAACAAAATTTCCTTCTTTGTTTTTAAAAAATAAATCTTCCTCTGCGCTTTCCTGATTGTGAATGCTTACAGGATATTTTGTGTCAATGACATCCCTGCTTATTTTTTTTAATAAGCTTTCTGAAACGCTATAGGGCGCATGTGGTACTAATGAATTTTTTAAATCCATTTTACTTGCTCCACGTTGCAATTCTTTTCCCAATGCAAAAACAGTTTCTGCTTGTTCGGGATCAAAACCAATTAATTCAATAAATGTGTGATAAGATATTTTACTTTTTTGTTTTACCTCAAATGTATCAGGAGTGTTAGAAATATCTCCAACCGCCACAATCCCGTTTTCCCACATAAATTTATCCGCCGCCACAATTCCCTCCTGAATTTGCTCTTTCGAAAATGTACGACGCTTGGTAATTATTTCTTTCGCAAAGTTTAAAAGTCCTTCTTTTTGGGCGATAAGTCCTTTCATATGGCTTAATTCCAAATGACAATGTGCATTTACAAATCCAGGGCTAATAATGCCCTCATAATGTTCGGTTTTTGAAGCATCAATTGCTTTTCTATTGGTAAATTCAACAAAACAATTATTATCATCCAATGCCAAAACGGGATTATCATTTAAAAAAGATTTTCCGTCGAATACATAGGTAGCTGAAATATAACGCATGGTATAAAGATAACAAAAGCCTAATAATGTTGTATCTTTGTATTATGTCTGCAAAAAAGGATATACGTAAGCTTAGCTTAGATGAATTGGCTCAATTGGTAAAACAAAAAGGCGAGCCTGCATTCCGTTCCAAACAAATTTACGATTGGTTGTGGGCAAAACGCGCGGTTACTTTTGATGACATGAGTAATTTGTCGAAGCCTATGCGCGATTGGTTGCATGAAAATTTTGTAATCAACGCTGTTGAAATTCACGATTTACAAATTAGTAAAGATCAAACCATAAAGTGTGCCATGAAGTTGCACGACGATTATGTGGTGGAAAGTGTTTTAATTCCGTCGACAGATAGAATGACGGCTTGTATTTCATCGCAAGTTGGTTGTAGTTTAACTTGTGCATTTTGTGCAACCGGAAAATTAAAACGCATGCGCAATTTAAATGCTGATGAAATTTTTGATCAGGTCGTTTTAATTCGCGATCAGGCGAAAGAACATTATGGCGCGCCTCTTACCAATATAGTTTACATGGGTATGGGAGAACCTTTATTAAATTATGCTGAAGTTTTAAAATCAACCGAAAAAATTATTTCTCCGCAAGGTTTGGGCATGAGCCCACAACGTATTACGGTTTCGACGGCTGGTGTTGCAAAAATGATTGAGAAATTAGCTGATGATGGTGTTAAATTTAATTTGGCGTTATCACTTCATGCTGCAAATGAGGAAAAGCGTAATAAGTTAATGCCAATTAACGAAACGAATAGCTTGGAAAATTTGGCAAAGGCTCTTATTTATTTTACTGAGAAAACAGGAACACGTGTTACATTTGAATACATAGTTTTTAAGGATTTTAACGATACTATTGAAGACGCACAAGAATTAGCTGATTATTGTAAGCGCGTTAAATCGAAGGTGAATATTATAGAATATAACCCAATTGACGGGGCCGAATTTAAGCAAACTACTCACGATCGTTTGGGCGCCTTTATTCAACACCTTGAAAAAAACAATATTATTGTCAATGTACGCCGTAGCAGAGGTAAAGATATTGATGCGGCCTGTGGTCAATTAGCCAATAAAAACAAATTAGCCGAACAAGAGCTAAAATAAGCCACTAATTACACGAATTTTCACTAATGCCATTCGTGATTATTAGTGCCATTCGTGGCTATCCCACTATCAATAAAAAACTTATATATTTGTTGCTCTAATTGTCAAGCGTTACCCAAAATATTAAAGCTCCTGTTGCCGAGCACATGAAAATTTTTGAATCGAAGTTTAAAGATTCAATGAAAAGTTCTGTGCCTTTATTAGATAAAATCACCAATTACATTGTAAAACGAAAAGGTAAACAGTTACGCCCGATGTTTGTGTTTTTAAGCGCGCAAACAGTCGGCACTATTAATGAAAGTACTTATCGCGCTGCCGCCTTAATTGAATTATTACACACCGCAACTTTAGTTCATGATGATGTTGTTGACGATAGTAACGAACGTCGTGGGTTTTTTAGCGTAAATGCTATCTGGAAAAATAAAATTGCAGTATTGATTGGTGATTTTCTTTTATCAAAAGGATTATTATTATCGTTAGACAATGATGATTTTCATTTATTGAAAATTGTTAGTACGGCTGTAAAAGAAATGAGTGAGGGAGAGTTGTTGCAAATTGAGAAAGCGCGTCGCCTTGATATATCAGAAGAAATTTATTACGAAATCATTCGTCAAAAAACCGCCAGCTTAGTTGCTGCCTGTTGCGCAAGTGGTGCGGCTTCAGTTACAGAAGATAAAAACATCATTGCTAAATTTAAAGAATTTGGTATTTTAACCGGTATGGCATTTCAGATAAAAGACGATTTGTTTGATTATGGAAGCAGTGAAGATATTGGTAAACCTACAGGTATTGATATTAAAGAAAAGAAAATGACACTTCCTTTAATATATGCTTTGAATCAAAGTACTTGGATGGAGAAACGTAAAATCATCAACATTATTAAAAATCATAATACAGATTCGGATAAAGTAAAAGTGGTGATTGATTTTGTAGTTGCAAAAGGTGGTATTGCTTACGCAGAAAAAATTATGATGGATTATAAAAATAAAGCCTTAACTTTATTGAAAGACTTCCCCGAGTCGCCATCACGTAACAGCCTCGAAGAATTAGTGGTGTATTCAATAGAAAGAAAAAAATAGTTTATTATTTTTGCGTTATGAAATTAAAACACATTTTTTATGTATTGCCTTTTTTAGTATTTGTTGCCTGTAATAACGGAACAGAAAAAGAGGTAAAGGCTCAACAAGATTCCATTCAAAAAGTTGCTAAGGCAACTGCACTTGAAGAAGCTAAAAAGCAAAACATTTATTTAATAGAGCCTCCCGATACTAGTTATACCGGCGACTATGTTGCTAAATACGAAACAGGAAATACCAAATTTAAAGGGTTCTTCAGGTTTGGTAAACGTCACGGACAATGGTTAGCGTTTTACGGCAATGGTTTAATGTGGAGCGAATGTTTTTATGATAAAGGCTTACGTCACGGTGCCAATACTGTATTTTATGAAAATGGCAAGCCAAGGTATTTCGGTTGGTTTAAAAACGATTTAAGAGATAGTCTTTGGGTGTTTTATGATGAATTCGGCACAGAAGTAAAACGCATCTGGTTTAAAAACGACCAAGAGATAGACCCCTCCAAATAGCCCGTAAACACTGGGTTTCAGGGCTTTTAAATTAAAAGCTCGCCTATTTCTCCATTATTTAACGCAATAAATGCAACCCTTTATTTTTAAGGTGGTATAACCATATACTAAACCCGGTAAAAATGAGCTTAGCTAAGAACATTTATTACGTCTGGAAAAAAATCACAGTTTCAGGTTTACGGTTGGCAGATACACCCCACGACCGCAAAAGTCTCTTGTTTATTAACAGAATGAGTATTTTAAATGTTTTATCGATGATTGCTTTTTCGGTAACGGCTCCTTTATTTCATTTACCGCATGTTTTATATTTTACTATTCCATTTTTGTTTGCCTTCGGGCTGCCGCCATATTTAAATCATATCGGACAATTAAAATTCTGCAGATATTATTTTGCCATTATCCCTTTGTTTTTTTTAATTGGCGTTTGTGTTCATAATAGTTCTGAGCTTGGCGATAAATATTTATTAGTTACTTCGGCCACTCTTCCACTAATTCTTTTTAAAAACAAACGTACCATTTATTTAATTTTCGGGTTAAATATTTTAGCCTTCTTTTTAATTACGCTTTATCAAACCACCTTCGAGCCATTAGTGCTTCTGCCTCCAACCGCGCAATGGATTTACTCTGTGTTTTCTGTGCTGACCGTATTTATGGTTATCTTTTTTATAGTTCAGTATTTTAGAAGTGACAGTGAAGAATACGAAGAAGAGTTGGAAGAAAAAAACAGAGAGATTAGCCAGAAGAATACCGAGATTATTGACAGCATTACTTACGCTAAACGTTTACAGGAAGCCATTCTTCCGCCAGAGGCGGCTATTTACAATTCCGTTCCTGACAGTTTTATTTTATACAAACCAAAAGATATTGTTGCCGGCGATTTTTATTTTGCAGAACACAAAGACGATTATTTTTTTGTTGCCGCTGCCGACTGTACTGGTCATGGTGTGCCGGGAGCTATGGTAAGTTTAGTTTGTAGTAACGCTTTGAACAAAGCTGTATCCGAATTAGAATTAAAAAAACCTGGAGAGATTTTAGATAAAGTAACTGATATGGTGGTCGACACTTTTAAAAAAGGTCATACTGATATTAAAGACGGTATGGATATTTCGCTTTGTGTTATCAATACAAAAACAAGAGAAGTTGCTTGGGCTGGTGCCAACAACCCGCTATGGTATATAAATAACGACAACGAATTAAAAGAAATCACCGCCAACAAACAGCCTGTTGGTAAGAGTGAAAAATATACTTTGTTCACTACTCACATTTTAGATTTAGCAAAAGGAACTTTGGTGTACTTGTTTACCGACGGTTATGCCGATCAGTTTGGTGGACCAAAAGGAAAAAAATTCAAATACAAACAACTGGCTGATTTAATTTTAAGAAATAAAAATTTATCTATGACTGAACAACGCAATATTCTCGATTCCACTTTCACAGATTGGAAAGGAAATATTGAGCAGGTGGACGATGTGTGCATCATTGGCATAAAACTATAAGCACACGAGTCAGCCTGTCCTGAGCTTGCCGAAGGAATGTTTGTATTATTGGGATTAAGTTGTAAATCAGTTCCACCCTTTTCATTTTTTTATTCTGTGTTTAATATTTTGCCTTAATTCAGACCGATGGTTTATGAACGCAAAACACTGAACATTAAATTAAAAATTAAGAACTCGAGCCCGTTTTCAAAAATGCTATAATCCATAGCAATCACTTATTTCATTTCTACATAATTTTGGTAAAATATTTGATGTCACAAATTGTGACCTCAAAATCGGGTTAACCTTAAGGCGTCGAACCGACACCTTAAACATATTTTTATCATGAAAGAGAAAGATGAATTAATCCACCTAGCGATTGAAAACAAAATTTACATTGTCAGAGAACAAAAAATAATGCTCGACAGGGACTTAGCAGAACTTTATGGTATGGAGACCAAACAATTAAAGCGTCAGGTCAACAGAAATATTGAAAGGTTTCCGGCAGATTTCATGTTTGAATTAACCAAAAACGAATTTGAAATTTGGAGGTGCCAGTTTGGCACCTCCAATTCCAGCGACAAAATGGGCTTAAGGCACAGTCCATATGCTTTCACAGAATACGGTGTTCTTATGCTTTCCAGTGTTTTAAACAGCCCCCGTGCCATACAAGTTAACATCCAAATTATGCGAACCTTTGCGAAAATACGGCAAATGCTTGCCGACAATACCGAATTACAAATTGAAATAGTCGCGAGGTTTCACTCGCGATGGCGAGCGCGCCTCGCCAAACAAATAAAAGGAAAAATACGTGACCAGGATACAAATATTGAAATTGTATTTAAACACATTGATGAATTGCTGGCGAAAAAAGAAAATACCAATAAGAGAAATAAAATTGGGTTTAAGTAATTACCTAAGCGTAAATGCTACGTAAATATTTTTTATATTTATGTAAAATAATGCGCCGCCGAATAGCACCTATCCGCTCAACGTGTGTTGTATAGGCGAATGTTTATGGCACCTATACTAGTTATATGCAAGGCGCAGACAGACCCTCCGCAAAAATCAAATCATCCCAGTAGACAAACCACATCCCTCTGACAAAATTGGCAGACAAGTAACATTCATCTGAATATTCTATTACTTCGAAAATAAATTATCTATCTGATTTATTGCATCTTAGAAAATTTAACAATACTATACAATACAATGTATTGTATTAAAATGTATCTTTGTGTATAATATAAATAAAAGTTATGAATTATTCACCAGAATTACTTAAAGGCACACTAAAGCCAATTGTCTTAAAGCTACTAGTAGACAATAAAAGAATGTACGGATATGAAATGACTCAAAGGGTAAAGGAATTGACATCAGGCAAAATTCAACTCAGTGAAGGTGCCCTATATCCGATTCTTCATGCTCTTGAGAATGATAAACTAGTAACAGTTGAAGCAGAGTTTATTGGAAAGCGTGTACGCAAATATTACAAATTGAGTCAAGCAGGAAAAAGTAGTACGAAAGAGAAGATCTCAGAACTGTTAGATTTTGTCGATACAATAAAATCTTTATTAGTCATTAAAACAACAATAGCATAATGTATAAATTATCCGAACAACAAATTGACTTTATCCTTAGAGATATATGTAGTCGCGGTGTAAAATCGGAATCGCTCCAACAAAGTCTTCTTGACCATATAATATGCATCATTGAACAAGATCTGGAGGAGAACGGAAATTTTGAGAAATTTTATTTAAATACGATTGACAAATTTCACGCAGCACAATTACATGAAATTGAAAGAGAAACTAAATTAATATTAACCTATAAAAATCTACCTCTTATGAAAAAGACAATGATAATCAGCGGAATCTTTTCTGCAATCGCACTAATATTGGGAATACACCATAAATTTATGCAGTATCCTCAAGCAGATATTTTTCTTTCAACCGGTATTTTAAGCGGTAGTCTTATATTTATGCCCCTCTTTTTTATTCTCAAAATTGGAAATGAAAAAGATCGTATTGGAAAAATAATAATAGCATCAGCTATTGTATCAGGTCTACTATTGAGTCTTTCTGCGCTGTTTAAAGTATTGCATTTGCCCTATTCTAATCAAATTCTTTTTGTTTCAACTTTGATCATGGCATTTGTGTTTTTACCATTATTCGGAAACAGAGAATTTAGAAAACCTGAATCAAGAACCAACGCCCTCTCTATTACTGTCCTAATTACATTTTTCTATAGTTTACTTATATCAGTGCATGCAACTCCGGGAGTTTATTATCCTAATAAAAAACTATACACACAAGATTACATTCGAAACGAAAAAATCCTTAGCAGAGAGCTTCGTTTCTTTGATAAAAAGAATGCTAACAGTTCTCAACCTTTTTCACCCACAGTACAAAATTTAATGAAAAGCTGTGAAGATCTAAAAAGTTTGATCCGCAGTCAGGTAAGTAACTATGCTATTGTTGACGAAGACGAGCATAAAGAAATCTTAGTGGAAGATCTTCCAATTCACTTCAGCCCATTAATTTTAAATGATTTCAAGAAATTGAAAGAATGTGTTAAAGAATATAATGCGAG
>JAYTSW010000507.1:0-11416 GCA_043745425.1 Sphingobacteriaceae bacterium
TATTGGCAACGTAAGTATTTGTATATACTGGATAATTATTTACGTCGGTGGCTGTTGTAGTTTTATGATGCCCATGACCTAAACGGATTAATAAATTTAAAGATGTGTAATGATAATAATCTTTATTACAGCCCAACCAATCGTTGTTGTGTTTGTTGATACCATCGAGATAATCTGAATACGTTCCTTGCGGAAAAGTTAATTTATATTCCCACAACAAAGAAATATGATCGTTGAAACGATACCCTAGCCCAACACCACAGGAAGGCGACCATGTTAATACATTTCCACTCTGGCTGTTTGTTCCATTCGATTCATAACTGCCATCTAATAAAAATTTATGTGATGATAAAGCCAAAGCTTTACTTCCTGATGAATCTACTAATCGATAATTATATCTCTGGTTTTTACTATCCAATAAATTTAATTTTGTTCGGTAGCTGGTAAACCCAATTCCTCCCCAAAAATTTAATAAAATATTGGTTCGTTCGCGTAATTGATTAAAACATATCTGCAACTCCAAAGCACCTTCAGCCACTTTGGTTTTATAGTTATTGTATATATAAGGCGCGTTGCCTAAAGAATCATAATTCGTTGTCGGATTATAAGCTCCGTTTAGTGATGGGTTATTTTTTATATCATAATTACGAGCGTAATCCAATCCATAAGTATTACCCCATAAGCCACGACCTTTAATAGCAAGGCTGAAAAAATGAGTTTTGTTTTCGGCTATCCCTTTTTCAAGTGTAAAACCTCCTGCAAAACCAGGGGTGCTTCTTACATCGGCAGTTTGCCACATGGCACCCATGTTTAAACCAAGGCGCCAAGAGTTATAATATTTATCGGTATGCTTTTGAGCTTTTACTTCAACTACGCTTAGTAATCCGAAGCTTATTAATAACAGGAGGGAAAAGTAATTTTTTTTCATATATGATATTTCAAATTAACAAAAAACACAGAATTTATATCTGTGTTCTTTGTTGCTAAAAGCTTGCCATAAATAGGGGCGCTTTGTTAAAATTAGTTAAGCTTCTTATGCTTTTGGTTTTTCTACAATTTTAAATTCGGTACGACGATTCTTTGCGTGCTCTTCATCAGTACACTCTACTCCATCTTTACATTTGTTTAATAATCTAGTCTCACCATAACCAACAGCTTTTAAACGTGATTTATTGATGCCTTTCGCTATCATATAATCCACTGCTGTTTTAGCACGCTTTTGCGATAAAGCATTATTAAATACATCGCTACTCTTTGAGTCAGTGTGTGAACTTAGTTCCACCATTAATCCCGCATTCGATTGCATAACTGCTACCACCTTATCCAATACGTTTTGTCCGTTTTTATCAAATCTATGGTCTCCAAAAGCGTAATAAATATTTTCGACAATTGTTATACTGCTTAAGCTATCGTTTTTAGCTTTATTTTTTAATTCCAAAACCTGTAACCAAGGGTCGTCAACCGTAAAATCACCCATTGCTACTTTATCAACGGCCAATACTTTAAATTCAAATTTACCTTTCATAGTACGTATTAATTCTTTATAAATACGTCCTTTTGTATCGGCTATGTATAATTTTTTTAATGCATTAATACGAGGGTCAGTATCATCTACATCAAATAAGTATTCTAAACTTGCCTTTAAGTTTTTAAACGCGAAACGTCCTTTATCATCTGTTGTAATAGTTTGATTTAATTGTTTATCTTGATTATATAAAAATAATTTTGCGTTATTAAACGGTTTTTTATCCTGATCATAGATATAACCATATAACTGCATTATTAAATCAGAATCTTCAACATCTAAATCTTTAAGCATAATTTTTTCAGATGAGAGCATATTAAATTTAAACTTGCCTTTCATCTGTGTATAGAAACTCTTAATTTCTTTACCACTCTTGTTAGTTAAAATAATTTTAGTGTTAGCAGGAATGTCTAATTCACTTTCTTCAATACTTACAATATAATTTTGATCTAAAGGTAAATTACGAAAAGCAAAAGCACCAAACTCGTTAGTGGTTGTAGTTTCAACAACATCACCATATTGATTGGTAATTTTAATTTTTGTGTTTTTAATTGGCTTACTCGGGTTTTCGCCAAACAATAAATTACCCGCCATGGTTAGGTCATCGTCAGTATATAAATCAGGTAATGCATTAGGGTCGACAGGTAAATTACGGAAAGCATATTTTTTGTCTTCATAATTATTAGTTACTCGGGCAATAACTCCATTTGAGTTTGCTAAATAATAACGTGCTTTTCCTGTTAATTGAGGGTCATCAGAATCCACTTCTGCCATATACTTTTTATCAGCATCTAAATTTTCAAATTTGAAAAATCCTTTTTTATCAGTACGTACCGAGTCCAATACTTTATTATCCGCACCAAATAAACGCACTTTTACATTTATAGCAGGGTCGTTTGTATTCTCAGTTAACAATACAGTTCCGGTAACGTTAATGTATTTGTTAGTGTATTTAAACCAATAAATATCATCCTTCCCTTTTCCGCCTTCACGGTTGGAAGAAAAATATCCTGTAGAGTCATTTAAAAAACAAATTGAAAAATCATCAGCCGAACTATTTAAGTGCATACTTTCGTTACGACTTAAAATCCATTTGCCTTCTTTTTCCTTTGCCGAAAAAATATCTAAGCCACCAATACCAGCTAAACCGTTTGAAGCGAAGAATAAAACGCCGTCCTTACGCACGTTAGGAAACATTTCATCACCACTTGTATTAATATCTACGCCAAGATTAACAGGTTTTTCCCAACCATCTCCACTCTTCTTACACGACCATAAATCTTTTCCGCCTTGTCCACCTGGCATATCAGAAGTAAAGAATAAATAATTACCATCAGCACTAATACAAGGATGTGCTACTGAGTAATCATCACTGTTATATTGAAACGGTTTGATGTTGTTCCATTTAGAATCATGACCACTTGCAAAATAAATTTTAGCGCGGTTTACGAAATTCACATCTTTATTAGATTTATAATCAACACGAGTAAACAGTAATGTTTTTCCATCAGCAGTAAAACTTACTGGACCATCATGATACTCGCCGTTAATTTTGCCTGAAAATGATTTTTGTCCTGATGCTTTCTCAACATTAATTTTAGAAACAAATACATTCATATAAGGTTGTCCATTCATTTCGTCAACAGTATATTCAAAAAAATCGCTTTGTTTTTCGCCTACATAAACTAACTTGTTATTTAAGACTGCCGGACAGAATTCAGAGCGCGGCGTGTTTAAACCTTCAACATTTTTTATTTCATACTCAACTGCTTTGGTTTGCCAGTATTTAATTTGCTGACAAGAACGAATTGCGTTTTTAGCCTTTCCATCAGAAGGTTTGTCTTCTAAATAAGAATAAAACTGATTTAATGCTTCAGTGTAATTATTGTTGGTTTTTAATACATATCCATAATTATATTTTGTCTCAGGAGCAACTTTGCCTTTCATGGCCAATGCTTTTTTATAACTGTCTTCCGATTTTTTGTATTCGTTTAATATACGATAGCAATCACCAAGTCGGATTAGACTTTCTTGCTGGTCGCTGCCACTTTTCTGCGAAGCTTTGGAATACAAGGGAATTGCTTTAGCATAGTAAGCTTTTGCAAAATATTTATCAGCTTTCTTTTTTTGTGCAAAAGAAAGGTTACAGACTAAAAGAATTGGTAATATTAATAAGAACTTTTTCATTTTGTTATTTAATTATTGGAATGATTGTTTTGTTATATCTTATAAAAATCTTGGTGAAGTCATTTTCGATTTATTTTTCTTGATGTCGAAACCTAACATTATTTCATGTGAGCTTCCTAAACCCCTTCTCACGCCTGTACCTACGTCGTAAGAATATCCCACTCTGAATTGATTGGTAATATAAACCTGAAATAATCCTCCGAAACCATAACCTTGACGAACAAAAACACCAAACCAGATACGTTTTGCTGCAAAAAAGTTTAAGTTAACATCAACAGTTGTTTTTGTCATAACATGTTTTACCATTATAGATGGCACCACTAAGAAATTTTCATTCACCACAAACGATTTTCCCATAGTGAAAAATACATGTGGTTTTAAAATATAAGAAATACTATAATCTTTGGATGTACCGCTGGTATCTCGCACTGTAAAATTGCCATTGTATATTTTACCATTATTTAAATGAGTTGCACTTAAGCCCATATAGAATGTATTCGTTTTTAAATACAAACCTGCATCAATATCTATAGTACCTTTATTTGTACTAGATAAATCTTTAACTACGGCATCATCAGAATCTTTATACTTTACATCGCCGAAATTAAATTTATAGCTGCTATACCCTGCTCTTGCACCAAAAGCCAGCTTGGTTTTATTATTTACTTTTAAAATGTAAGCGAAATTGGCATACGCAGATGAAACCGTTTTTGAACCGATTTTATCGTTTATGATACTAAGACCTAATCCCGCTTTATTATTAGCAATGGGACTATGCACACTAAGCGCAGCAGTTGTTGGTGCTCCCGGAAATGAAAGCCATTGTTTTCTAACATCGGCCACTATCGCAATAGCATCACGCGCACCTGCATAAGCAGGATTAATTACCAATTGATTGTATTGATAAAGATTGTACTGCGGGTCTTGCTGCGCAACAGCTTTACAGGTAAATAATACCGTAACAAAAATTAGCGCTCTTTTCATTGTTTTCATATTTTAATATTTTGTTCTTGTTGTTAATGAGAAATGAGTTGTTTGTTTTAATATCAAACAAGTCCTTTAAAATTAATTTAAATTATTTTTTGTTAATTCAATATAGCCCTTGTGCAAATCACTTCCATCTTTTAAATCAATTACATAAAAATAAGTGCCTGAAGGAACATTTTTTGAATTATCATTTTCTAAACCATCCCAACGCTTACTACTATTATTATAATCATTTATCTCTGCCAGTTTTTGTCCCCAACGGTTAAAAATTAAAACTTGATTGCCCGGATATTGGTCAATATTTTCAAGGAAAAAATAATCGTTATGGCCATCTCCGTTAGGTGTTACGCCATTATAAATAACTAATTGACATTTATCGCTTACATTAAAAGTTTGTGATGTTGAAGATTTACAGCCGTTCGCATCTTCAGAACAAACCGAATATGTTAAAGGCGAATTATTGAGAGGTGTAACATTAAATGTAGGGTTGTTTGAACCCGAATCCCATGTATAAGAAAGAGCACCAGATACGCTGATAGTAATAGGTTTTCCAATACAAAGTTCGCCTGAAGCAGTAATTGTAGGCGTTGCACCATTATTAACAGTAATAGGAATTAGAGCAAAATTATAACACCCATTAATATCTTGACCGAGCACTGTATAAGTAGTATTCGAAGACGGGTAATCATAAATTGAACTTCCGGTTAAAAAAGGAGGAGCCCAAGTATAAGTTGATGCGCCAAATGCTTGTAAGGTTAATGAATCGCCATTACAAACAGTTGATTTGCTAACTGCAGTGGTTACAATGGGAGGAATATAAACTGTTATACTAATACTCGACGTAGTAATACAACCATTACTACCAATAACAGAATACGTATTAACTACAAGGCTAGGTATAACTGAAATATTTGAAGAATTAGAACCTGTGTTCCAAGTATAAGTACTTGCCCCACTAACTAATAATTTTGTGGTGTCACCTAAACAAACTTTTGGTTTGCTTGCGGAAATAGTTAAGGTAGGAATAGTATTTACTACAATATTTATAAAAGCAGTATCCTTACACCCAAAAGAGTTATTACCAATTAATGAATAACCTGTACTTACTGATGGCGTAACGATAATATTAGGTAAGGTTGATGAAGCAGGAGACCATTGATATGTTAAAGCTCCGCTACCATTTAATAAAACAGAATCGCCAATACAAATAGTAGTGACTGATGCAGTAATATTAACTGTTGGATTTGGGTTTACATTTACAGAAATTGTTTCGGTGCCCGGACAACCATTATCCAAACTTAAAGTATAAATTGTATTTGAAGTTGGGTTTACGGTAATTGATGAATTAGAAGAACCTGTACTCCATGTATAGGTTGTTGCGCCCGTTACACTTGCTGTTAAGTTAACGCTTGTACCTGCACATACGGGTGCGGTAGCTGCACTCGATGCAAGAGATGCAGTTGGTGTTGGGTAAGCAAAAATATCTAACGTGTCGCTATACAAATAACATTTTCCGTAACCTGGAGGCAAGGTGTAAGAGAAAACGGCATTGTAAGTTCCAGCAGTTGTTGCTGAATAATTAGCGCCGATAACTGGTCCGGGATACCATGTAAAAACACCCGGATAAGGATCTGAATTACTTACAACAAAATTAACAGGCGTGCTTGAACAAATAACAGTATTTGTACTAATGATTGTTGTTGAAAGATTAAACGTAAAATTTCTGAAGTTTGTGAGATAAGGGTAATCCGCGTCGCCAGCAAAAACAAAATCGGGAATATTATTGCTGTCAAAGTTTTCCAATAAAAATCGATACCCTTTTCCAACGAAGAAAAAAGTGTTAACGCCAAAAGGATATCCTTTAGGATTTGTTCCTCGTAAAACTTTAAAACTTCCACTGTAATCCACAATAACTAAATCAGGATAGGCATCCGAATCAATATCTTTAATCTCAAATCTGATTCCAAAAGCAGTTGAGTTAGAATAAAGATTTGTAAACATTAAAGAGCCGGTATTTTTATTAATACTAAAACCACCTTGCGCCGCTATAGCAAAATCAGTTTTTGAATCGCCATCATAGTCTGCTGTTTTAATATATTGAACCGGAGTTCCCAAAGGCTCTAAATAAATAATTGGTGGGGCAAAGCCTATAGCTGTACTGCCAAGATTTTTATAAATTTCCAAAGTATCAGAGTTATCGTCAGTGCCAATAATAAAATCATTATAACTATCGCCGTTAAAATCTGCAATTGCAAGTGGTAGTTCAGGTGTATTATTTAAAATGGTGTGCCCAGCCATCACTGTAAATGAATTCATGGCATTGAAACTAAATGAACCTAGGTTTTGGAAGGTATAAACCAAAAACCTTTTTGTTGTAAAATCTTTTCCTGTACCAATAATATCTATTTGAGAATCATTATTAAAATCGGCGGCTTCAATACGAAATGACTGAAGGTTTGGATTTACTGAATTCGTAAACGTATTGATTAACATTATTGCTGTACCACTTAAATTTTTAAAAACAGTCATATCACCTTGTGCATCAATAGTGGCAATATCTGCATAAGTGTCACCATTAAAATCAGCTACGCATAAATCTTTTCCTGAATTTCCGATATAAATATTTAATGACGGGATCGTAGTAAATTTAGCGAAGCCATCATTGAAAAATATTTGTAACGAATCGTTGGCTTTGTTAATAATGGCAAAATCCATTTCTCCGTCTTTATCAAAATCTAACGCCACGGGTCGCGACCATTGTGTAAAAAGCTGAATTGAATCCATCTTTGCAAAACACAAGTTGGCATAATTTAAAAACTCTTGCGCCTTAAAAGACGAGCTTAAAACAATTAAAAAAAGTATGATGCTATTTTTTTTCATCTATTATTAAAACTAATTATGTAATAATTCTATCCAACCCTTAATTGGTTTGCTACTCTTATTATCTAAATTGATTATATAAAAATAGGTTCCTGTTGGCGCCAGATTATCTGAACCATTAAGTGTGCCTGCCCATTTTTTATCAACATTATTGTAACCTGGAACATGCGCGAGTTGTTGTCCCCAACGGTTAAAAATATCTACAACATTATTAGGATACTGATCTATGTTTCCAATGTAAAAGAAATCATTATGTCCATCGCCATTAGGAGTAACCCCATTAAAAATCTCGAGCAAGCATGGAGAAAAATTATCTGTAATAACAATATTCTGAATTTTGACGCTATCAATTGGAACTCCAGCAGTCGTACAAGATGAAACAACCAAAACAGAATATGTGCCCGGTATTAAATTATTAATTGTAGCGCAATCGTTAGTTGGACAAAGTGAAGAAGGTGACCAGTAATACGATAAACTATATGAGTTTTGCGAAAGAATGCCACTTACACTACTTAATGTTGCAGTAACCGTTATATGTCCATCTGTTTTTCCTATACAACTTACACCATTGTAATAAGGCGTTGCAGTTAAACCATATTTCCCAATAATATTAGGCTGAAGAAATCCTTGGGTAGCTATTGCAAAACTACTGGAGTTAGTGGCGATAACAGTTTCGCCTATATTATAATAAGCTTCAACACCGGTTGCACCTACTGATCCACCGCCACCCGCAGAGTTGATGACTTGAATATCGATGCTTTGAGATTTAGAAATGGAAACCATTCCAAAAGCCAAAGCGATAATTAAATTAATTTTATTTTTCATTTTCATGTTATTCAATAACTATATAATTAAACCCAAGAGGCAATGATGCTGTAGTGCTCCAGTTGGTTCCTGAACTATTCCTGATTGTTAAGTTGAAGGATGATGTTGTTACATTTGAAACAAAATAAGTTAGTACACCCATATCATTTAAGGCTGTTACTAACACAGTTGGTGGGATAGCATAAATTTTATTGAAATTAACTTTAACAACAACATTGTTAGTATTGTTAATTAAAAGTGTTGTTGTTAGTACTACATTCATGGTTCCTCTAACATCGGTGCTGTTTGCAGTTAAAGAAAGTAACACGCCCGATATTCCGCCACCTGATACAGATACCGTATTTGTTGTTGGCGGGGTTATCTGTGTTGATTTTAAATGTCCATTCTCTAACCAGATTGCAGCGTTTGAGCCTCCAGCAACTGTTGGTCCGTTGGCTGCACGCAAGGCAGCTCCTCCTCCGGAAGTAAAAGCGATAATAGCGTCGGCATTATTTGAAGTGCCATTAATTTCAAATTTACCGGCATTGCCCGACGAAGAAGCGTTTGTTTTAATTCCATAAACACTCACTCCAGTTCCAAAACTCACTCCCATTATACCAACGCCATTGCCGTTTAATGCATCGCCTCGTATACCAACGTTATTAGTTGTGGTTCCTAATGATAAACCATATACACCGCTTCCTGTAGCGCTTGAAGAGTTTGTATTAATTGCATAAACTCCAAATCCATTTGAAGAATGCGCACCATAAACACCTGCAGATAAAGAATGAGAACTTTGAGAAGTACCCTGAACACCAATAGCATTTGGTGATGATCCAAAAAAAGTATTATCCCCACGAATTGTAACACCTCCAATATTTTCGGACACATGCAATTTAGAAAGTGGAGTTGAAGTACCTATTCCAACATAATCACTATTGGTACTTAAGGTAACAACCGAAAAGGTTGGTTTTGTCCACGGACCACCACCTCCGGGTGCTTGCCAATGTGATTTACCGTTTATTCCCCGTGTTAAAACATCACCAATACTTCCGTTGGTGTTAATTATTAAAGTATCATTTACAAAAACTTTTCCTTTGTCAAAAATAGCAGCGTAATTACCAATATAATTTGTTCCTAATCCAGAAGCATATAAACCTACAGATCTTCCTAACGAAGAACTGCTGGAAGATGCGACGGCAATCATACCAACAGCATCTCCTCCAGGAGAAATACCTTGACCGATAACACCTACGGCCGAACCAGCATTATTAGTATTAAAACCTAAAAAATGCCCGCCAATTATTGGGTCAATATTTAGTGAGCCGGAGTTAACAGCATTTCCTATTGCAAATCCTCTTACTGCCGATTCATTTGCAATTGCGTTTGAATGGTAAACAAATAAACTGGCGCTATCTAACGGTGAGTAGCTTGCTATTTTCATTTTATTATTCCCGACTATGTTTGCATCTCCAACAACAACTTGCTTACCATCATTTAATAAATTATTATTCACTATCCAAGTGTTGGATGGATCATCCCAATATAAAGTTTGTCCGGTTAAAGTACCGGTTGGCAACGAAGAGCCACTGCCCGCCGTTTTAGCATATAAAGCATAAGGCACCGATAATAATTGACTGGTTCCAACTGTTGAAAAGGAAGTTCCTCCTGCAGGATCGATGCTAACTCTAATAAAATACGGGCCTGTTGCCCAATTAATAGCTGAGAAAGTACCCGTACTCGCAGCGCCACTGCCAATAGCAGCAGTGAAAATTCCGGCTGAACTTGGCAACGAAGTATTTATTTCGTCGTAAATTAATAAACCGCTTGCGCTACCTTGTAAAATTTCAAATTTCAAACCTATGGTGCTTGTAATAATATTATTTGAAGCGTCACGAGCTACTCCCTGATAATTCAAATAGTCGGGAGCCTGTGAAAAAACAGTGGCGCTTAATAAAATTAAAGTTACAATTATATTCTTTTTCATATTTTTTTATTCGATTACCATGTAATTAAAATTCGCAGTTAAAGATCCTGGTGTACTAAGATTTGTTCCGGAACTATTTCTTATTGTGAGGTTAAATGAGCTCAGTGTTACGTTAGAAACAAAATAGCTCAATCCAAATAAATCAGTTATTGGAGTAACAACTACTACAGGTGGATTTATATATGATTTATTAAAATTGACTTTCAAAACACAATTATTTCCGTTATTAACTAAACTAGTTGTTGTTATTACAGCATTCATAATACCTTTTACATCAGTGCTACCTCCTCCTAATGTTATTGAAACACCCTGGATTCCGCCACCAGAAACAGAAACGGTATTAGAAGTTGGTGCAGTGCTTTGAGTAGATTTTAAATGTCCACTCTCTAGCCAGACTGCTGTATTAGAACTTCCCGCAACAGTTGGTCCGTTTACGGCGTGTACGGAGGCCCCAAGACCGTTAGTAGTTACAAATAAAGCATCGGCCGAGTTAGCGGTGTTAGAAATTTCTACTCGAGCTGAGTTACCTGACGAACCTGCTTTCAACGAATAAAGACCTGTTCCGGTATGGGCAGGAAAACTATTTACAAAGACTCCTATAGAATTACCATTAGCAACATCAGCCTGAACACTAACGTTTGTTGATGAAGTACCCATCGCATAACCGTAAACACCTGCGGTATTTGAAAATGTATTGGTAGTACTTATTCCTGAAACTCCATTACCTCCGCCATTATGAACGCCATAAACCCCTGCCGAAGTACCGTTTGGATTGTTTGATTCGCCCCAAAGCCCCATCGCATTAGGATTTGATGTGGTTGTATAATTATTCTTGGCAACCACTGCAATAGCAGGATTTATACTTTCCAATACATATAATCTATTTCCTGGAGTTGTAGTACCTATTCCAACATTATCATTTGGTGAGGTTAACGAAACTGCAGAAGCACTAGGCTTATACCATGCTCCTCCAGATGAAAAAGTCTGAGTGGTTGTTGCGGAACCCTGAGTAATTGTAAGCGTGTTGCCATTAACTGTCAATACAG
>JAYTSW010000508.1:0-3058 GCA_043745425.1 Sphingobacteriaceae bacterium
CCTAACAGGAATTTTTATTCCGATTTTTCTTCAGTAGGCGCAACTACGTCATCAGCTGGTTTTACAACGTCATCAGGACTTATACCTTCTGGTGTTTCTCCTTCAGCTATAATGTCTGCTTCGTCTTCATGGTCAACCTTAGTTACAGCAGCTATGCTATCTGTATCTTGTATGTTAATTAAACGCACACCTTGTGTTGCACGTCCCATCACACGTAAGTCGGCCACATTCATACGAATGGCAATACCATTTTTAGTAATAATCATTAAGTCATTAGCATCCGTTACCGATTTAATGCCAATTAAGTGCCCTGTTTTATCAGTAATATTAATGGTTTTAACGCCTTTACCACCACGGTTGGTAATACGGTATTCTTCAATATCCGAACGCTTACCATAACCTTTTTCAGAAACTACTAATACATTGGCATTCATATCATCAATGCAAATCATACCAATTACTTCATTCTTATCGCCTTCTTCGTCATTTAAGTCTATACCAATTACACCAGACGCATTACGGCCCATAGGGCGTACTTTAGCCTCAGGGAAACGGCATACCTTACCTAACTTGGTAGCTAACATAATTTCGTTTTTACCATTGGTTAAGGCTGCTTCTAATAATACATCTCCTTCACGAATGGTGATTGCGTTAATACCATTAGCACGTGGGCGAGAATAAGCTTCTACCGAGGTTTTTTTGATGATACCATCTTTAGTACATAAAATAATAAAATTGTTTTGAATATACTCTTCATCATTTAAGTTTTTAATATTAATGAAAGCTTTAATCTTATCATCTTTTGGTATATTAATTAAATTTTGAATCGCTCGTCCTTTAGAGTTTTTGGCACCTTCAGGCACTTCGTAAGCACGTATCCAAAAACATTGTCCTTTTTCGCTAAATAATAAAATGTAGTTATGCGTAGAGGCAATAAACATGTGTTCTACAAAATCCTCGTCGCGGGTAGCTGTTCCTTTACTGCCACGTCCACCACGGTTTTGCTGGCGATACTCTACCAAGTTAGTACGCTTCATGTAACCTAAATGAGAGATCGTAATAACTACGTTCTCATCAGCAATCATATCTTCTACACGTAAATCGTCGCCTGCATAAATAATATCTGTACGGCGTTCATCACCATACTTATCTTTTATTTCAGCTAACTCGTCACGGATAATTTTGTAACGAAGAGTTTCGTCATTTAAAATATTATTTAAGTGTTGTATCGTTAACATCAATTCAGAATACTCAGCATTTAATTTATCAACCTCTAATCCAGTTAATGTTCTTAAACGCATATCTAAAATAGCACGCGCTTGTATTTCCGATAAGCTAAAGGCGGTCATTAACTGATCCTTAGCAGCATCGGGCGAATCGCTTTCACGTATGATTTTAATAACAGCTTCAATGTTTTTTTGAGCAATTAATAAACCTTCTAATATGTGTGCGCGTTTTTCGGCTTGTATTAAATCAAATTTAGTACGGCGTACAACCACTTCATGACGGTGAGCCACAAAATGATGAATCATATCTTTTAGATTCAACATTTCTGGACGACCTTTTACTAATACAACATTATTAACTGAGAAAGAAGTTTGTAACGCAGAGTATTTATATAAGTTATTTAATACCACGTTAGCAATGGCATCCGAACGTAATTCGTAAACAATACGCATCCCTTCGCGGTTACTTTCGTCGCGAATTTCAGTGATGCCTTCAACTTTCTTTTCGTTACATAATTCCCATTGGCGTTTAATCATTTCCGCCTTATTAATTTGATAAGGAACTTCTGTTACAATAATACGCTCACGGTTACCATGCGGTTCAATGTTGGCTTTGGCACGCATAACAATACGGCCACGACCTGTATGAAAAGCATCCTTTACACCTTCGTAACCATAAATGGTTCCACCTGTAGGGAAATCAGGTGCTTTAATGTGTTTCATCAAACCATCAATGTCAATGTTATTATCATCGATGTATGCTAAAATACCATTAATAATTTCGGTTAAGTTATGAGGAGGCATGTTAGTAGCCATACCCACGGCAATACCCGATGCACCATTCATTAATAAATTTGGAATACGAGAAGGCATTACGGTCGGCTCTGTTAATGAGTCGTCAAAGTTTGGGCGAAAATCAACGGTGTCTTTTTCAATATCCGCCAACATTTCTTCTGTTATTTTACGGAAACGCGCTTCCGTGTAACGCATCGCTGCCGGTGGATCGCCATCGATAGATCCGTAGTTTCCTTGCCCATCAACCAACATATAACGTAAGCTCCAATCTTGAGCCATACGTACCATGGCATCGTAAACAGACGTATCGCCATGTGGATGGTATTTACCTAAAACCTCACCAACTATACGGGCAGATTTTTTGTAAGGACGATTGTGCAACACACCTAAATCCAACATACCATATAGTACGCGACGATGCACTGGCTTTAAGCCATCTCTTACATCAGGCAAGGCACGCGATACAATAACCGACATCGAATAATCGATGTAAGCTGTTTTCATTTCTTCTTCAATGTTAATTGGAATAATTTTCTCTCCGCTCATAGCTTTGTTAGTTGTAAATTTTTAGTGTTTAGTTTTTAATTATTTGATAATAATATGATATTTTTAAAATAGTTTTTCATTTGCGATTTAAGGCTTTTAATGAAGTTTTGTCAGTGGTATTTTACTAAAAACGAAACATTAAAAACTAAACCCTTTTTTAGTTTGGACTTTGAAAATAGGTATTATATGAGTAATTTAGTTGTAGAGTTATTAACAGTTTTGCTGTTAAAAAAAAGGCTGTCAAAAAGAGAGGAAACTGACATTTACGGTTACTTTTGATTATGGCATAATTATTAGTACTGTCTGTACAGTAAATAATAATTTACTTAAAATAAACAAACGAAGAAATAAAAAACCTTTAAATATTATGGAAGCAAAATTTTCAAAACGAGTAAACGACGTATTATCTTTCAGTAGGGAAGAAGCATTACGTTTAGGCCATGATTTTATCGGAATAGAGCATTTAATGCTTGGTATGATTAGAGATGGCG
>JAYTSW010000509.1:0-11338 GCA_043745425.1 Sphingobacteriaceae bacterium
CAATATCCGGATGCATGTAAAACATTTTCTTGAGTGCACTTAAAGTATCTTCCTGAATTTTACTGTAATTTATTGGGACAATAAATTCATCACTTAAATTTAAATTATGTTTCTCAACAGTATCTGTATACCCTTTAATACGATCATCTATTGTACTGATATAAGATGGCGTGATGGATAAACACAATATTTTTTTGCAACCTTTTTTTACTAATGCTTCAGTAATTTCTTTCGAGCCACCGTAGTTATCGGTTACAACAAAATTGCCGTTAAATAGAGGAAGAATACGATCGATAAACACTAAAGGTGTTTTGGTGAAACGTGGGTTATTAAAATAATCAGCGCTTTTAAAAGTAGATGCTAAAATAATTCCATCAACACCTTGTTGATTAATCATCATGTCGATTAATTTTTTTTCGCGCTCCTCATCTTCATCTGTACTACATACCATTAAATTATAACCTCGGTCGAACAGAGTGCCTTCAATGTTTTTGGCGATTGTAGAATAAAAGGGGTTTGAAATATCTGCAACAATTAAAGCAATAAAATTACTTTTGCCGGTACGTAATGCTTTGGCAAATTTATTTGGAGTATAATCTAATTTTGAAACTGCATCTAAAACTATGGCCTGTGTTTTTTTGCTAATACCATATTGATCAGCTTTACCGTTAAGTACCATCGAAATCAGAGTTTTTGAATACCCTAATTGTTTCGAAAGATCTTCTAATTGTAATCTTTTCATAGGCCTTAGTTTAAGTATCTAAATTATTTAGAATATTTAGATTTTAGTTATTAAAGTAAATATTGTTATTTAAATTGATTTAGTCAAGCTACAGTCCCCTAAATTCGACCAATTATGGTCATTTTTGGGCTAAAACCTAAATCTATTTAGGTGGATTGGGGACTTCTGTCGACCAAATTTTAGTTCCGTTTAGGTGAATTTGAACTTGTTCGCTGAAACCTCGTTAAAAGGGATTTTTTAGTCCTTTTAATTAAAGGCCACTTTTACCTCAAAATTTCCTGTTCATACTAAATAATTAATTTTAGATGAATCATTTTTTATTGGTTTGGAAATATTTTAGGTTTGACAAAATTAATTGAACATGAGCACTGTACAAAAACCATTGGACTTAAAAGTTTCGAAACTATCGGAAAACATTATTGGTTCTGAAATTATAAAATTAGCTGCCGAGGTAAACGAAAAAATTAAAGCGGGAGAAAAAATTTATAATATGACCATTGGTGATTTTAATCCGAAGGTCTTCCCTATTCCAACGGAATTAAAACAATTTATTATAGATGCTTATAATGATGATCAAACCAATTATCCGGCTGCTGATGGCATGTTAGAATTGCGCGAAGCAGTTTCTAAACTATTAAAAGAGCGTGGTGGTTTAAATTATAAGTCTGACGAAATTTTAATTGCCGCAGGTGCGCGCCCTGTTATATACAGCATCTTCCGTACATTAGTTGACCCAAATGATACAGTAATTTTTGCAGTACCATCTTGGAATAATAATCACTACACTTATTTAAATGGCGCAAAGGCTATTGTTTTACAGGCAACACCTGAACAAAATTTTATGCCACGAGCCTCAGATATTAAACCTCACATTCAGCAAGCAACATTAGTTGCATTATGCTCGCCACAAAATCCAACCGGAACTATTTTTAGCAAAGAAGGCTTGGAAGAAATTTGTGATTTAATTTTGGCAGAGAATATTCGTCGCGGCCCTGATGCAAAACCTGTGTATTTAATGTACGATCAAATTTATTGGGCATTAACACATGGCAACAATAAACATTACGATCCCGTTTCGCTTCGTCCAGAAATGAAAAACTACACCGTGTTTGTTGACGGCATTTCAAAATCGTTAGCGGCAACAGGCGTTCGCGTAGGTTGGAGTATGGGACCAAAAAAAGTAATTGATAAAATGAAAGCTATTTTAACTCATATTGGCGCTTGGGCACCAAAGGCTGAGCAAATAGCAACTGCAAACTATTTAAGCGACTTAAAATTATACGATGCGTTTTTAGCTGAGCAAAAGAAAAAAATCAGTTCACGATTAGATGGATTTTACAAAGGCTTTATGGCATTAAAAGCTGAAGGTTTTAAAGTAGATGCTATTACACCACAAGCGGCGATTTATTTAACCATCCGTTTTCAATTACACGGCATGAAAACAGCTGATGGAAAAATTTTAGAAACGACTAAAGATGTAACCAAATATATTTTAGATGAAGCTAAAGTGGCAGTTGTTCCATTCTATGCCTTCGGAACTGATGTTGACTCCTCTTGGTACCGCCTATCAGTTGGAACTTGTAAAGCGGAAGATGTTGAAGGCGCAATTACAGGATTAAGAAATGCGTTGAAGAAGTTATCGTAGTTCGAATTTATTCCATAAAAAAAGCCCCGACAAACGTCAGGGCTTTTTTTTTCAATTTATTAAATGATTAAACTCGCTCAACGTATTCACCCGTTTCAGTTTCAATTCTAAGTTTATCACCTGTAGAGACAAAAATTGGCACTTGTACTGAAATGCCACCTTCTACTTCTGCTTTTTTTACAGATTTGTTTTTATTGCCTTCTTCGGCATACGTTACGGTTAACTCAACATATTTCGGAAGGTCGCCATTCAACGGTTTTTCATTTTCATCAAAGCGAATGGTTAATACCATCCCTTCCTGAAGAAATTGAATAGGCTCACCAAAAATTATTTTAGGAATATGGATCTGCTCAAATGTTTCCTGATTCATACAAACTAAAAATTCATTCTCAGAAAAAATATATTGCAACTCCACTTCATCTACTCTTACAATATCAATTTTTTCACCAGAGCGAAAACGAATTTCACTTTGCTTTCCAGTTTCCACATTACGACATTTTACTGCGTAAATAGTATTTCCTTTTCCAGGAGTGATATGATCGTACTCTAATACTTTTAATAATACGTTATCTACACGTATAAAAGCATTTTTCGAAATATCTGAAGTTGTTGCCATATTTGTTTTCTAAAAAAAAGCCCTCCGCCTGAGGCGGAAGGCTTTTAAATTTTAATTTATAATGAATTACTTAATAGGCTTCTTATCGAAATCAACAACGATTGGTGTTGATATACATAATGAAGAGTAAGTACCAATAACACGTCCAATTAATAAAGCGAAGATAAATCCACGGATACTTTCTCCACCCCAAATAAAGATTACTAATAACACAAAAAATACAGTTAACGACGTTAATATAGTACGACTTAATGTACTGTTCAACGCAAAGTTGATTAGCTTGTTACGTTCTTCACCTGGATTATCACCTTTACCGCCACTGTCAGCTAAACGCTCACGAATACGGTCAAACACAACCACAGTCTCTGTCATGGTATATCCCATAACCGTTAGAATCGCCGCGATGAAATCCTGACCGATTTCCAAATCAAATGGTAAGATACCATCGAAGATAGTGTAGAATGATAATACGATTAACACGTCATGGAATAAAGCCACAACCGAACCTAAACCATATTGCCATTTCTTGAATCGAACAACAATGTATATAAACATCACTAAACAAGAGAATAAAATCGCACCATAAGCACCGTATAAAATATCGGTAGCAATGGTTGGTCCTACTTTTTGTTGTTGTACAACTTCAAACTTTGTGTTTAAAGTTTTTAAACTTGCAGTCAATACACTGTCCACTTCCTGATCAGCAGTAGCAGAGTTATCCGATACGCGGAAAGTAGTTGTAATCTTAACCTGATTAGCGCTTCCTAAAGTTTTTACTTGAGGAACACCGTCAAATGCTTTTGCTAAAGATTTTCCGATGTCATCTACCTTCATGTCTTTTTCAAAACGTACTTGGTAAGTTCTTCCTCCTTTAAAATCAACACCTAATTTAAATCCACCATTCTTTACATAAAATATAACACCAACAATAATTACTAATGTAGAAATGGTGTAATAAATTTTACGCTTAGCAACGAAATCGAAACTGATGTTTTTAAATGCACTACGTGTAAAGCTATTATCGAAAGGAATTTCCATTTTACGATCTAACATCGAATCGAAAATAACACGTGTAATTAAAATAGCTGAGAATAATGAAGCGCCAATACCAATTAATAATGTAGTAGCAAATCCTTGAACCGGACCAGTACCAAACACCATTAAGATAATCGCTAAAATGGCTAATGTAACGTTAGAGTCGATAATGGAACTCATTGCATGTTTGAAACCTTCTTTAATAGCTTGTGATGTAGATTTACCGAGCGCTAGTTCCTCACGGACACGCTCGAAGATAAGGATGTTCGCATCCACTGCTAAACCAATGGTTAATACGATACCTGCAATACCTGGTAATGTTAATACCGCACCTAAAGAGGTTAGTATTCCCATAATGAAAAACATATTCGCAACTAAAGCAATGTTTGCTACTAAACCAGCTTTGTTATAATACATTGCCATGAAAACTAAAATCACTAATAAGGCGATAACGAATGATACTAAACCTGAATCAATTGCTTCCTGACCTAAAGTAGGACCAACAACACTCTCTTCAACAATACGTGCTGGCGCTGGTAATTTACCGGCACTTAAAATCGCTACTAATGCATCTGCTTCTTCATTGGTAAAATCACCTGTTATTTGTGATTGGCCGCCTGCGATTTCAGATTGAACGCGAGGTGAAGAGAACACCATGTTATCCATTACAACTGCAATACAACGACCTTGCTTGTTACCAGAAGGCATGTTGGCTTTAGTTAAATTTTTCCATTTTAATGCAGCTTCCGAATTCATCGTCATGCTGATGTAAGGATGCGCACCACTTTTTTGATCGTAATCTTTTCTGGCGTCAGTAATAATATCACCAAACAAAGCAGCTTTACCATTACGGTCGGTAGTTTTAATAGCGTATAATTCGAAGAACATACCAACTACTTCACCATTTTGATTTTTATTTTCTTTTGATTTTGCACTCCACATGAATTTTAATTTAGAAGGGAAAGCGCTTTTCACTTTATCCATTCTTAAAAACGCATTGGCTTTTGCAGTATCTTCTTTACTGTAAGCTAAACCTACAACCGGACCAGGTGTAAAAAATTGTTGTTTACCATCACTGTATAAGCTTGGTTTAATAGGTGCTACTTGTGAATATAATGGGTAACGTTTAACGAAATTTTTATAAGCAGTGTCCTGAGCATTAACTGAAGGCGTGTTAGCTGCCATTTTATTTAAGCTGTCAGAAACTTTAACTGAATCTGCTTTAGCAACTTTTAAAATATCGTTAGCTGCGGTTGGAGAAACAACAGTTTTAGTACTGTCGCTTGCTGTAGAATCTTTTGCTGCAGTTGATTCGTCGGGATTTAAAATACCACGTAATTTATTATTCGCTGCTTCAAAATACTGAGCTACTTCTTGATTCTCGTATGTTTCCCAGAATTCAAGATTTGCAGTTCCTTGTAATAATTCACGTACACGTGCTTTGTCTTTTACGCCTGGTAATTCAACTAAGATACGTCCGCCTGATCCTAATTTTTGGATGTTAGGTTGTGCTACACCAAAACGATCGATACGTGAGCGGAATGTTTTTTCTGCATTAGAAATTGACTCATCAACTTTTTGAGCAATGTATTTTATCACTACATCATTTGGTGCATTATAAGCTAATTTTCCTTTGTTCTCAATCGTTTGGAAGATTGGTGCTAAACGTCCGTTAGGAGCAACCTGCTTATATGTTTTTTCGAATAAGGTAATGAAGTCGTCATTGTTTTTCACACCTAAATTTTTCTGTGTTTCTTCTAAGGCTTTGTTAAACGCCAAATCCTGGCTGTTGTTCGAAAGGCTTTTGATGATATCGATAACCGAAACTTCTAAAGTTACGTTCATACCACCACGTAAATCGAGACCTAAATTGATTTCGCGTTTTTTACACTCTTCATAAGTGTAATTAATAAACACAGGCACCATTTTCATAGAATCCAAATAGCGATCAGCAAATTTGGTTTTTAATGAATCTGTATAGCTTAATTCCTTTGTAGGATTTCCTTTTCCATATTCCTTCGCAGCAGCAGCCATACGCGGTGATGTTACCATACCATCAGCATAAGCCATTGCATCTGCTTCAACACTTCTTGTAATCCAGGTAAAAGAAAGATAAAAAATACACGCTAGTCCTAAAATAATTGCGAAGATTTTAATCGCGCCTTTGTTTTGCATAATCTATAAAAATTAAATAATTTCTTTGTTAAAATAAGGGTGCAAATATATGATTTAAGGGCGGAATTCACAATTTAAGTTTATAATACTGATTATCAATATATTAACCTTATAAATAGTCAAAATAATACACTAGAAAACGACTGATTTTCAGGGGTATTAATTTTTCGGAAAAAGCGAATTTATTTGAATTTAAAAGACTTTTAAAACGCTATTTAAATAAGTCCACATTGGTTTGTTGGTCGGAACGGATGTTGAATTTTTTTTCGATGGTGTAAATACTGCCCTTTAAACTTTTCGAACGCCATTCCACTCTGTAATTTCCCGGTTGTAAATAAAAAATTTGTTGTGTGGATACTCCTAAATTACAAACCCATTCCAATTTACCATCTTTCTCTTGTAAAATACTTCCATCGCCTGCTTCCAAACATTTTACTGTGAGCATTCCTGCGCTTGCAATATATAGTATTTTTGTTTTCGATTGTTCGATAGTGCTTTCAGAAATATAGGTGCGTGGCAAAGTTAAAATTTCCAAATCGTAATTTCCAACAATGTATTTTTCTGTACTATTCAGCATTTGTACATTGAGGGTTTGCATATCGCTTTTTTTACGGATGATACATTTTACTTTCTCATTATAATTATAAATTCCCATCGCACGATTAATCTGTAAAAAACCTAGCGGTGCGTCAATAGGTATAATGGTATGTTTGCCAACCGTTAGTTTAACTTCCTTGCTTTCTGTTGGCGGAATAGTATGTGCTATCACTTTGTATGTGGGATAATCATCAATATAAAGCGTATCAGGGTTATTTTGGTAATTTAAAGTATGAATGTAATTATAAACGTATTGATTTTTCTTTACATCATAAAACGTCATATTAACATTCGTTTCATTGGGTTTTGAATTTACATCGAGTAAATTAACTTGCGCACTGGTTTTATTTAATTTTTGTTTAATGATGATTTGAGAAATGTCTGTAAACGTATTGTTTGCATCGTAATCGAAATACGTTCCCACGCATTCAAATGTTTTTATTTGTTCAACCGTTAAACCTATGCCAATAATAAAAGGTTTAAACACAATTCCTTTTTCAATTAATTTTTGGCGCGCTTTACAGGGGTCGCCATCACATTCTTCAATCCCGTCGGTAATTAAAATTATCATATTCACCGCTTTGTTATCGGGAAAATCGTTACCCGCTTCTGTTAATGAATGTTCAATTGGCGTAATGCCAGTTGGTTTAGCTTCACTTACTTTTTGTTTAATAGCCACCACATTATTTTTCGAAAACGGAATTAATAATTTAGAATCGCCACAATCACCCGGAGGATATTTTACAGTGTGGCCGTACATCCGCAAAGCAAATTGCATGTTTTTGTGAACCGCTAAACTATCAATGAATTTGTAAAATAATTTTTTGGCGCCTTCCATCCGGGTTAAACTCCCGTGATTGTTTATCATGCTTCGGCTTGCATCAAATACAAATAAAACGCGCGTGAGTTGTTCCTGTTTTTTTGCTTGAGAAAAAACGGATAATTGAATTAAGAAAACTATTATAAAAGCAATGGCACGCATTACAGCAAAAATACCTTTACATTACTAATGAAATAAAAACAAAAAAGATACTTATAAACGATTGGCTTGTTAAGATTTATTAGAGAGTGTGCATAAAATAGAACGCAGATGGCACAGATTTAATATGATAAAGTATGATTTACTGCGCTAATCATAAAAATCAGCGTTATCAGCGTTCCATCGTCGAAGAGCTAACGCACCATAGTAACGGTACCTTTCATCTCAATAAACTCACCGCGGGCGTTTTTATATTGCAAGAGATAAACATAGGTATTGTCTTCGTAGCCTGAACCATCCCATCCTTCGGTATCGGATGTAGTTTCCCAAACTTTTGTGCCCCAACGATCAAATACCTCAACATGGTAATCTGTTTTTTCTACAAACTGAGCAATTGGTTTCCAAATACGATTTACGCCTTTAGGAGCAAAAGCACCGGGGACAAAAACTTTTGCTTCCACATAAGCTTCCGCTTTATTTGAATTAGAAGAACCTATCAAACCATAAACATTTCCGAAACCTTCAACAGCGGTAACATAATATCCAATTTTCCCGCTCTCTTTTACTATGTCTTCAACGTTATCAGTATAAGTAGTTAAACCAAATGGAACAAAGTTTACAGGAGTAGGATCCAATACATCATTCACAATTCTGAATACATAATAGCCGGCTACGCCACCGTTATAGGTGTAATAATCATCCCACGATAAATTATTATTAAATATTTTGTCGTTATCATTTTTTACTTTTAACACAGATGTTTTTCCAATGTTACTTGTATAACGTGAATTACCACAACTATCAATAACCTCAGCTTTATAAAAATAATTTTTACCGGATGTTGTAACTTTTGCGTCGTTAAAAGTCAAAATTGATTTTCCGGTATAGTTTATGAAACCAACAGCATTAAATGTACCAGCACCATCTTCAGATTTATACAATTGAAAACCTCTACAAGGCACCAATGTATCGCAATACAAAGTCACTGTTATACTCTGATCCATATCAACACTCGCCGATTTTAAATACACAAATGAACTTGCAGGTGGCGCCGTTGCCACTAAACAAGAACGGTTTGAACTTGAGGTATTAGTTCCGAATGCACTAAACACGCGCACCATATAACAATACGTTTTTCCTGGCGTTAAACCTGTGTGCTGATACGTTGTATCAGTTGTGGAACCTAAATATAAAAACGGTCCGGCATTAGTTGAACAATACACTTGATAATGCGAAACACCTAATGGAAGATTTTTATATGGGTTCCATTTTACATCTGTTGCACGTGAACAAACATTGTATTTTGTTTTTACATTAATTGTGTTGTGTGCGGCACCGAGCGGACTAATATTTCCGCAACTATCAATTGATGCAATGCAATAATTAATACTGGCACCATTGGCAGCAGTTGATGTGTAAGAATAAATTGTGTTATTTATACCATAAACCGTATCGATAGATTGCCATGAGGCACCATTGTATTGATAAATTACATATCCAAAACAATCTATAGATGGAGACGGGTTCCATCCTAAAACACTTTGTCCGCTTGAAGTAACACTGACGGTATCCAACTGTGCTAAATTAGGTGGAATTAAATCTTTAAAATTCGCGCCTGAAATATTGGAAGCGGAAATACAACCACTAGCATCGCTTAATTGAATTTGGTAATTATAAAAAACATTACAAATAGAAATCGTGTCTTTACAATTTAAAGCCGATGTGTTTTTAATATTTGCCCAAGTCAGACTAGGGTTTTGCCTATAAATTTTAAATTGTGTTCCTGATGTGCTAAGCTTGGGCTGATGTAAATTATTATAAACTAAAAACGCTGTACCATCGGCAGGATTCGTAAGATTTAAATAAAGAGAGCGAACAGTATCAGATGAAGTTGAAATAACACTTCCTGTTGGACCTGAATGTGTTTTGATAAAATAATACCTGCTCGCTGAATTTCCACCTGCACCAATATCGTTATAAGAAGTAATGGTGTAAGTATTAACTGTTCCGATTGAAGTATAAGTTCCTGCAAAAGTATTAGCACGAAAAATTTCGTAACTGAAAAATTTAGAACTTGGATCAGCTGGTGCAATCCAAGTTAATTTTAAATCACCTGCAGCACTGCAATCGATACAACGCAAACTAGGTGGACCAACAACCTGCGATTTGCAGAAAGTGGTTAAACCAAAAAATAATATGATTAAAAGTGACCTCAATTAACTGGAATACATTTGTTTAACGTACAAATTTACCTTTTATTTTGTGGGAGATTAAATAAATAGTGCCAAAAAAGCCTTTGACTTACTGAAATACCCCCTATAATGAGCAAAAAAGCCGTTCAAATTGAACGGCTTTTTTGAGATACTGATTTGCGCCTTTCCCGAAGGGACCACTACGTGGCAGCGGTCAGTATGACAGTTACATATTTATTGGTCTTAAATCTATTGAACAGTAATTTTAGTTACTGAAGTTTTGTTACCAACGCTTAGTTTTACAAAGTAAATACCGCTTTCCATTCCGTTTAAGTTAATGTTGTAAAGTGTTTCACCTTTAACTGTTGGAATGTTTTGCGTACGGATAGTTTGTCCTAAAACATTTACCATTTCATAAGATGCATTTTCTGCATTCTCATTATTAAAATTTAAGTTGATATTATCTTTAGCAGGGTTAGGATAAGCAATAACGTTACTTAATTTTTCTGAAGCTGATTCCTTCATTCCTAAAGTATAGTTACTGTTGATTGTAACAACAGTTTCAGTAGTTGTACCTGCACCAGTAATTGTTTCGTTCGAAATACTTAACAAAGGATACTTAGAAGTTGGCGCATAATAATCGTACTTATTTTGATTATAAGTACCACCAGGGCCAAAAGGTGTGGTAAAAGCTAAGGTTGCTGAAGTAACAACTTTAAGTACATTATTAAAATTATACCCGCCAGGCAACATTAAAGTGCCTGTACCTGCTCCTGTAACCGTGCTTGTTCCTGTAAAAGTTCCTACGCCAACAATTGATGTATTTGTTCCTGCAACAGATGCGGTAGCGGTTGTGCCTAAAGTCATTGGATATGAAGCATAAGGAGCAGCAGTTGTATAAGCCATTATTACATTCTGTCCGCCAACAATAATATTCCCACCCCAATACGATAAACTAGTTGGGCTTGACGAATAAAAGGAACTACCATTTGTACCGCTTTGTACTGCTACACTAGCGGAAGGATAAGTAGAGGCACTTCCCGTTGAAGCTACTGTAACACCGTTATTAGTTGTAGTAGTCGTTAAGACTGTCATTGCTGTGAAATTCCAAACTGCTCCTGCGCCATTTGGTCCTGGATTTACGCCAACAGTTGTGCAATTTATGGTTTGAAACACATCACCAACAATTGGTGCGTGGTTAGCCTGGGTTAATGTTTGAGCATTTAAGCCGCTTATACAAATTGCAGCTGCAAATAATGAGTAGATTTTTTTCATAGGTTATTTTTTTGTTATTAGATTAATTATTGAATCGTTAATTTTTTTACTGAAGATTTTTGACCCACATTTACTTTTACAA
>JAYTSW010000510.1:0-11315 GCA_043745425.1 Sphingobacteriaceae bacterium
CTCTTATTCAAGGAAGGGCGTTAATCCATCACAATCTTCTTGACTTGTGAATGCTTGCCTTGTACAATTTTCACAAAATAAATTCCTTTTGAATTTTTGCTGATATCAATTGGTTTATTGTATTCGCCAGTAAAGTTTGGTAATTTCTCATTATAAACTTGTTTGCCTTCCAAATCATAAACTGTTACTTCCGCGTCTGCTTTATTTTTCAAATTAAAATTTAAATTAAATTTTCCGTCATTTGGATTAGGATACAGCTTCATGTTATCCATTTCCAATTTATTATCTGTATTTCCAATTTGATTACTTAAACATTTTTTGTCATCAGCACTGGCATCTGTAATGTCCATATTAATCATCACGATTTTTGTAGTTTTCTTTTCGGTTTTACCATCTTTATTCGGAAAGGAATCTTCATCCACAATTATCATTTTCTTAACGCCTTTAGCATTCGGATCAACACCTGCTTCTTTTAAAGCTTTTTCAATTTCAGCATCCATTTCCCTGCTATCGCCTTTGTGAATAATTTTTACATCAGCATCATTGCCATTAATTACTTCATCATGACTCACAATTACCATTTTTTTACCTTTGTCTCCAGGCTTTCCCTCTATATCTATTGTTTGAATGTTTGTTCCATCCCCCATTTTAATAGCTGAAATGTCGCTTGTTGTGTAAGTGGTATCCGTTATTGTTTCCACTCCATTAATGTTTTGTACTTTTTTAATGCGAACGGTAGCTTCTTTTTTATCGTTCGTTTGTGCGTTCATTGCTAAACCAGCTAATAATACTGCACATGTAATAATTTTTGTTTTCATAGTTTTAAGGTTTAAATATTTTATAAGACAAAATTACTCCTAGCTTTTTGCAGCCTGAGTTAATGTGCGGTTAAACAGTGTTAAAGAAAGGTTAAAGTTTAAGGTTATGTGTTAAAGCTTCTCTACATTTGATTCAGAATGAAAACATCAAAACATTACATACCTCTTCTTATAACTGTTGCCTTATTGGGTTTAATAGGACTTCAGGCGATATGGCTTTTTTCGGTTTACAAATACAAGCAGCAGGAATTAATAGATAAAACTCGTGAAGCTGTTTTAAAAACGACAGAACGTTTACAACAAGAAGAAGACTCAAAATTGATTTTAGAGAATATGGATTCTCTATTAGTCACTGATAATATTATTGGAAAAGAAAAAAAAGAAAATATTAGAGTTATTGTTTCCAGCATTAAGAATAAATTAAAATTTGACACCTTCACTTGGGAAGGTAATACTAAGGTTGATAGAAAGGTTGAGATTGTAAACGACTCTGCGACTACAACAACCATTGCAAAATTAAATAGCGGTAAAAACAAAAAAGTAATTGTTAGTTCTGAATCTTTTAACAACGATGAAGTAAAAGAAAAAGCGAATGAATTGGAGGCCTTATTTATAAAAATGGCAGTTAAGTCAACGAAAGGTGTTCAGGAGAGAATTGATTTCAAAAAAATTCAAAACATTTTAAAGGAAGAACTTTTACTAAGAGGTGTTGATATTAGTCCTGAAATTGGAATTGCAGTTTCGCCAAAGTTTGTGTTAAAAGGGCATTACATGGTTTTTGAAACTCCTGGTTTCATGGGCGACTTTCCATTGTCTGTTATTTTACCTCTATTCCCTGATGATGGCTTTCATGATAAAACCTATATTGACGTAGGTTTTGTTTCAACCACTAACTTCGTCATCAAACAAATGACCAGTTTGTTAAGTCTTTCTTTATTCATTACAATTCTTATCGGTTTTGTGATGATTTACCTTTTCAGAAGAATGTTGAGTCAGGAAAAATTGCATCAGTTAAAAAATGATTTTATCAATAACATGACGCATGAATTAAAAACGCCAATTGCTACTATTTCATTGGCGATTGATGGAATCAATAATCCCGCTATAAAAAATGATGAAACTAAATTCAATAATTATACAAGTATTTTAAAAGAGGAGAATAAAAAATTAAATAATCATGTTGAACGTGTATTGCAAATGGCAATGCTGGATAAAGGGGAATTGGTTTTAGAAAAAAATATGGTTAATCTTAAATTTTTATTGGAGAACTGCATTAACTCATACCAATTGCAAATTCAAAACAAAAAAACAAAAGTAATTTTAAATATTACAGAAGAAGTTAATATTAACGGAGATGAATTTCATTTGATGAACGCCTTCGCCAATTTATTAGATAATGCATTAAAATATTCTGGCGAGAATTGCGAAATCACAATAACTTTGAACAATAACGGTGAAATAAGTTTTAAAGACAACGGTATTGGTATTGATAAAGCTATTCAAGAAAAAATATTTGAGAAATTTTACCGCGCACAGGGTGGAAATTTACACGATGTAAAAGGGTTTGGCTTAGGATTGAGTTATGTGAAATCCATCATTGAAGCACATAACGGAACTATTGAATTGATAAGCGAAATAAACAAAGGAAGTGAATTTATTATTAAACTAAATGCCAACTAAAATACTTTTAGTAGAAGACGAAAAAAATTTCGGCATGGTATTGCGAGATTATCTTAGCATGAATAGCTATGAGGTTACTTTATGCGAGAATGGAGAATCAGGTTTAGAAGCATTTAAAGCGAATACTTTTGATTTATGTATTGTGGATGTGATGATGCCGAAAAAAGATGGCTTTACTCTCGCTTCTGACATAAAAGAATTAAATAAAACAACACCCTTTATATTTTTAACGGCACGCGGTATGCGCGATGATATGATTAAAGGTTATAAATTGGGTGCCGATGATTACATTACAAAGCCTTTTGATTCGGAAGTCCTTTTACTGAAACTAAAAGCTATTTTAAATCGCAACAGTTCTGATAATACGAATACGTTTTTACACGAAATCGGAAAATTTCGTTTCAATGCAAAACTCCGGACTTTAAAATCAGAAAATAATAAAGAAGAAAGATTATCTCCAAAAGAAGCCGCACTTTTAAATTTATTATGTCAACATAAAAATGATGTTTTGCCCCGAGAAAAGGCTTTGAAACAAATCTGGAACGATGACAGCTATTTTACAGGACGAAGTATGGATGTTTATATAGTGAAGCTCCGCAAATACTTAGCAGGCGATTTAAACATAGAAATAAATAATTTGCACGGAAATGGCTATAGTCTGTTAATCCGTTCTTAAAAATACGTAGAACTGCGTATAACAATTCTATCCCTTTTAGCTTATCTTTAAGAAAATTTATTTATGAAATACTCATTATACCTTTCATTAATTTGCTTGTCATTCGCTTTTGTTTCATGCAAAAAAGATTACCAATGTGTTTGCACTAACTCCAATACAGGAAACGTGTCGCGCGGTGATAAAATAAAGGCAGGTCCGTATGACAAAGCTGCGAACGAAGAAACTTGCAAGAAGAATAATGATCTTTCCGGTGGCGGATTAAAAGATTGCCATTTGGAAGACTATAAATAATTACCCTTGTTTCTTTTTTAATTTTTCGTATTCGCGTTCAATTTGACTTGGCTTATTATTGAAAACATAAGTGCCCATAAAATGCCAAAACAAACCGAAGCCCCATCCTAATGAACTAAATATTGGCCAAGGAAGGCCGCCATGATTTTCACCGTCATCACTATGTTTCCATTCGGTAAAATACCACATCGTCCAAAAGAAAATATTTACGACTAAATAAGTCCATACATGATTTTTAAAACCAACTCTTTTTTTTGCTTCTTTCCATAACAACTGATCTTTTTCGTTTTCCATTTTATTATTTTTTTAAATTAATGTACTGATTAAGGTCGTTGACGTATTTTTCAAAAGCTTTTATTCCTGCTTTTGTTATTTTGCACATGGTATGTGGATAATTATCTTTAAATGATTTTTCAATTTCAATATATCCTGCCTCTTTCAATTTTTGAATTTGTACACTTAAATTTCCAGCCGTAGAATTTGTTTCCTCCTTTAGGTAAGTGAATTCCGCTTCCTTGACTGAAACCAATAGCGACATTATCGCGAGACGAAGTTGTGAATGCAATATGGGATCGAGTTCCTTAAACATGTTTTGTTTGTTGTTTAAATTTATTTTGCAACATGTGACCAGGAATAACGTATGACACAAATACCGAAACGGCCAGAAATAAAATTTGCATTTGGAAGTCAACAAAAAATGCGCCAATGCATAATGGAAAACTTAAGGCTCCAAAAATTACGAGCGGTTTAAACTTTAAAATGCCACCGTAAATAAAAGTGGTGAGTGCATATAATAAAATTACCATTGGGTAACAATTCAATTGCAGTTTCCATCCCATGGTTAAAATTATAGTTAAGCTTACGCCAAAAGCTATTCCAACATACATCAAATAATCATCCACAAAAGATTTTACTTGTTCTTTTTTCTGCTGACGCATAGAATAAATTATTGTGAACAAACCTCCGGCAGGCATTGCTAACCAAACTAATCCGGAATTTTCTACTTGCATTTTTAATAAAATGAAAAAAGTTAACGCTGCTATAAATACAAGCCAGCCCCAGAAAATAAATAGAAATCCATTTTCTGATAATTTGTTTTGTGCGCGATTAATTACTGTGTTAATTAATTGAAGGCTTTCTTCTGGTTTAAAATTTTCTGCGTTTTCCATTTTATTTATGTAGTTTTAATTTTACACCACAAACGTAAAGTAGTTTATAATATAAACCAAATATATTTTATATTATATTGATTATCAGTTAATTAAATTTCCAAATTTTGATTTATTTGGCTAATTTGGCCTTGCACTCTTCAAATTCTTTCTGCGCCATTTCTTTTCCCCAATCGGGTTCTACATCAGTAAGTGGCTTAAATGTTTTGTATTTATCTACTGCTTTCTGATAATACTTTAATGCAAATTTTGGTCCGCCGCCTAATTTTGGCGGTGCATTCATAACTGTTTTTGCTTTTATTAACCAGGCGCGCGGGTTTTCAGGATTAATAGTTGTTGCTCTGTCGCTATGCTTATTAGCCAGTGGACCGAACTTTATTTGTCGCCCTATTTTGTCTACATTAATTTTTGCTCCAGCGCTCATGGCCATTAAAACATAAGCCTCCGAATTATTTGGTGCCATTGAATCTAATTGATGCAAAAATTTATCAGCACGTGCGCAATAATCATCCGTGCGTAATGTATCAAGAAAAGCTAAATATAAATTATTAAGAGCGCCATAATAATAAGCTTCGTGCAATTTTTTCTTATCGCTGATAAGCTTAATAAAATTTTGTTCAGACGCTAAAAATTCGTCAACAGTCTTTGCCGACTCCAATTGCGAAATAGATTTTTTTAGGGACTGAGAAAAAACAGAATTGGTAAATAGATATAATACAGTTACCAGTTTTAAAGAAATGGAAATAGCCTTCGTCATAAAGTTATTTCAAGATAAAAAAGTTTGGAAAATTATACAATTTGTTTTTATATCTACTTGAAAATCAGCGTTCTTTTTTAAATTGCTTTAAAAAATTCCCATACCAGTTTCGCTTTTGCATTCCCAATGATGGAACTCAATTCTTCAAGCGTCGCCTCCTTAATATTTTTCACCGATTTTAATTCGGTTAATAATTTTTGTGCGGAGATATCACTGATGCCTTTTATTTCACTTAATTCACTTTTAAAAGTCTCTCTGCTTCTTTTATTTCTGTGATGCGTAATACCAAAACGATGCGCTTCATCGCGAATCTGTTGTATTACTTTCAACGTTTCACTTCTCTTATCCAAATAAATTGGAATTGAATCACCAGGAAAATAAATTTCTTCTAAACGTTTTGCTATTCCTATAATCGTAACTTTTCCGTACAATTCTAATTTCATTAAACTATTTACCGCCGCGCTTAATTGCCCCTTGCCCCCATCAATTACAATTAATTGTGGCATTGGTAATTTTTCCTCTATAACTCTTGAGTAACGACGGAAAATAATTTCTTCCATGGTTGCAAAATCATCAGGACCAACAACAGTCTTTACATTAAAATGGCGGTATTCTTTTTTCGCAGGTTTACCATCAATAAAAACAGGCATGGCACTTACAGCGAACTCTCCCTGTATATTCGAATTATCAAAACCTTCAATGCGACGCGGCTCTTCTTTCATTCGCAAATCTTTCATCATTTGTTGCATGATACGATTGGTGTGTCGCTCAGGATCCGTTAAAGCAACTTGTTTTTCCCTCTCAAATTTGTGCGCCTTCGCATTTCGCAAACACAAGTCCAATAATTGTTTTTTGTCACCGATTTTTGGAATGTAGTATTTTGTGTCAGGAAATTTAAATTCGGGTTCTTCCTCCGTAATTATTTCTTTGCTTTGTGAATTAAACCGCTGGCGGATTTCGTTCATTGCGAACACTAACATATCTTCTTTACTTTCGTCAAGCTGTTTTTTTAATTCTAATACCAATGCCTGAACAATGGCACCATTATAAATTTTAAAATAACTTATATAAGATACATTCTCTTCGTGAATCGCCGCGAATACATCAGTGTCAGTAATACTTGGATGAACTATTGTTGATTTACTTTGATACTTTTCTAATAATTCAATTTTTACTTTTAATTCTTCCGCTTTCTCATATTCCAGATTAGAAGCCAACGATTGCATTTCTTTTTTAATATCTTTCAATGCAAAAGCAAATTCGCCTTTAATAATTTTGCGGATTTGTTTCATATCCTCATCATACTCTTCAAAGCTTTGTTTGCCTTCACAAGGCCCTTTGCATCTTCCAATATGAAATTCTAAACAAGCCCTGAACTTTTTCTTTTCAATGTTCGCTTCCGATAAATCGTAACTGCAAGTGCGTAATTTATAAAGCTGACGAATTAAATCGAGCAGCGCATGCATTACTAAAACGGAAGGATAAGGACCAAAATACTCAGAACCATCTTTAATTTGCTTACGCGTATAAAACAACCGCGGGAAACGTTCATTCTTAATAATAATCCACGGATACGTTTTATCATCACGAAGATTAACGTTGTACTTTGGCTTTAAACTTTTAATTAAATTATTTTCAAGAAGCAGAGCATCTAATTCCGTATTTACTTTAACGGTTTTAATATCATTGATTTTTTTAACCAACAACCGTAAACGACCATTATCGTGTTCTTTAGTAAAATAAGAAGTAACGCGTTTTTTTAAATTCTTTGCCTTCCCAACATACAATAACAAATTATCTTTATCGTAATACTGATAAACACCTGGCGTTTCAGGCAGTGTTTTTAAAATGGTTTGAATATGTTGGGGAAAATTTTCTGTCAATGCACTTTAAATTTAAACAAAAAAGGCAAAAACCTTTGTTCTTGCCTTTCAATATACTTCATTATGAGTTCCAATATCTATAAATATCGCGTGGGACTTATCCGCAAAATAAAATATTACTCTAACATCGTATTCTATAGAAAAACTCCAGAGATCTTTTAATTTACCTGACAATTTATGAGTTTTTAATCTCACATCAGCAGGATTTTCGATAAAAATCTCAACGCGGGACCAAAATTTCTTTTCGAGTGATTTATTTTTTGAAATCCGTCTAAAAGCTTTTTTAAATGATGCGCTGAAAAGAATTTCGATCATAAATTAAAGAGACTTCTTTAAACTATTGATATTTGAAGAAAATTTTCCCTTTCCTTTTTTGTATTCGACCTTACTTTCCTCAAAATTTGAATGGATTTCATCCCTACGAGCTTCTGTCAAATATTTTTCAAGTAAAAGTTGGAGTTCCTCTTTTTCACTTACAGATAACTTTTTTACATCTTCTACTATTTGGCTAAAACCTTTCATAATATCAAATTTACAAAAAATTGATTAAAACTCACAATTATTCGGTGTTCTCGGAAAAGGAATTACATCACGAATATTCGTCATGCCCGTTACAAATAAAACCAAACGCTCGAAACCTAAACCAAATCCCGCATGTTCACAAGCTCCAAAACGACGAGTATCCAAATACCAACTTAGTTCTTCAACTGGAATATTCATTTCTTTCATTCTGGTTTCTAATTTTTCCAAACGCTCTTCACGTTGCGAACCGCCAACGATTTCTCCAATACCAGGGAATAAAATATCCATCGCACGAACTGTTTTCCCATCTTCATTCTGACGCATATAAAATGCTTTGATGTTTTTAGGATAATCAGTTAATATAACCGGTTTATTAAAATGTTTCTCAACCAAGTAACGTTCGTGTTCACTTTGTAAATCAACGCCCCACTCATTTACCAAATACTGAAATTTCTTTTTCTTGTTATGATTACTTTCACGTAAAATCGCAATTGCTTCAGTATAAGTTACGCGTTCAAATTTATTGTTAACACAGAAATTTAATTTGTCCAATAAGTTCATTGGACTACGTTCGATTTCTGGTTTTTGTTTGTCTTCTTCCAATAAACGCTGCGTTAAAAAATCAATATCTTCTTTGTTATGTTCTAAAACATAAGCGATAAGATATTGCAATAACTCCTCAGCCAAATCCATATTGTCGTTCAAATTATAAAACGCCATTTCGGGTTCTATCATCCAGAATTCTGCTAAGTGTCTTGTTGTATTTGAATTTTCTGCTCTGAACGTCGGACCAAATGTATAAATATCACCAAAGGCCATTGCGCCTAACTCTCCTTCTAATTGTCCGGATACAGTTAAGTTAGTTTTCTTACCAAAAAAATCTTGTTTAAAATCTATTTCACCTTTATCATTTTTTGGAATATTATTTAAATCGAAATTGGTTACGCGAAATGCTTCTCCTGCACCTTCAGCATCACTGGTTGTAATAATTGGTGTGTGTAAATAAACAAATCCTTTATCGTTAAAAAATTTATGTACAGCAAAAGCTAAAGAGTGACGAACACGAAACACTGCACCAAATGTATTAGTGCGAAAACGCAAATGCGCAATCTCACGCAAAAATTCCAAACTATGTTTTTTCGGTTGCAAAGGAAATTTTTCCGCATCGCTATCACCTAATATTTCAATCGTTTTTGCTACTAATTCTACGCTTTGTCCTTTACCTAATGATTGAATTAATTTACCTGTTGCTGAAATAGCTGCTCCAGTGGTAATACGTTTTACTGTTGCGTCATCCAACAAGCCGAGCTCAACAACCAACTGTAAATTGTTATTGGTAGAACCATCATTTAAAGCAATAAACTGATTGTTACGGAAGGTGCGAACCCATCCTTTAACAGTGATTTCCTGACTTTCAGGCGTTAAGCCCAAAACCGCTTTAATTTTAACTCTGCTCATAATAGAAATTTAAGGGTACAAATTTGCAAAAAATTCGGAATATTCCGCTCTTATTTTTGTATATTTGCTCTCTTATTTTTTTGAGGATTAGTTGATTACCGATACCCCGTAGTCTTTCTAGGTTTTCTAATCAAAATTAAGAGGCAAATTAGATTTAAAAGATTATAGAAAATAAGGACTTACGCAGTATGAAGAACATCAGGAACTTTTGCATTATTGCACACATCGATCACGGGAAAAGCACCCTTGCCGATCGTCTTTTGGAATATACCAATACCATTAACAAACGCGATATGCAAGCGCAGGTTTTGGATGATATGGACCTCGAAAAAGAACGCGGAATTACAATAAAAAGTCATGCCATTAAAATGGATTATGAATTAAATGGCGAAAAATATTCTCTCAATTTAATTGATACTCCTGGTCACGTTGATTTTAGTTATGAAGTATCACGTTCAATTGCAGCTTGCGAAGGCGCATTATTAATTGTGGATGCAGCACAAGGAATTCAAGCACAAACTATTTCAAATTTATATTTAGCATTGGAACATGATTTAACTATCATTCCTATTTTAAATAAAATTGATTTACCAAGTGCAGAACCGGAATTAGTAAAAGATCAGATTGTAGATTTATTAGGTTGTGAGCGCGAAGAAATTATGTCGGCCTCGGGAAAAACCGGACAAGGTGTTCATGAAATGCTGGAAGAGATTGTAAAAAGAATTCCAGCTCCTAAAGGTGATGAGAACGGACCGCTACAAGCTTTGATTTTTGATTCAGTATTTAATTCTTTCAGAGGAATTATTGCGTATTTCCGAATTTATAATGGCAGTATTAAAAAAGGCGACAAAGTAAAATTTGTGAATACAGGCATGGAATATAACGCTGATGAAATTGGTGTGTTGCGTTTAAAACAAGAGCCGCGTGATACTGTAAAAACAGGTGATGTAGGATATATTATTTCAGGAATAAAAGAAGCGCGCGAAGTAAAAGTAGGTGATACAATTACTACAGTTGCGAATCCTACTAAAGAGATTATTAAAGGTTTTGAAGACGTGAAACCGATGGTATTTGCGGGAATTTATCCTATAGATACTGATGATTTTGAAGAATTACGTTATTCGATGGAGAAGCTTCAGTTGAATGATGCTTCTTTAACATGGGAGCCTGAAAGTTCAGCGGCATTAGGGTTTGGATTCCGTTGCGGATTTTTAGGAATGCTGCACATGGAAATTATTCAGGAACGTTTGGAGCGTGAATTTAACATGACGGTCATCACCACTGTACCTAACGTAAGTTATATCGCCTACAAAACCAATGGCGATGTTGTTACAGTAAATAACCCAAGTGATTTACCAGACCCAAGTGTAATAGATTATATTGACGAGCCCTTCATAAAAGCAAACATTATTACTAAATCAGAATTTATTGGTTCAGTAATGAGTTTATGTATTGAGAAGCGTGGACAAATTGTAAACCAAAATTATTTAACGGCCGATAGAGTTGAATTAGTTTTTGAAATGCCTTTAGGTGAAGTTGTATTTGATTTCTTTGATAGATTAAAATCAATTTCGAAAGGTTACGCATCTTTTGATTATCATCCAATAGGCATGAAGCAATCAGACTTAGTGAAATTAGATATTTTATTAAATGGCGATCAAGTGGATGCTTTATCGGCTTTAATTCACAGAAGCAATGCTTACGTTTTCGGAAAAAAGATTTGTGAAAAATTAAAAGAGTTAATTCCACGCCAGCAATTCGAAATTCCAATTCAGGCTGCGATTGGTGCTAAAATTATTTCTCGTGAAACAATTCGCGCTATCCGTAAAGATGTAACTGCAAAATGTTATGGTGGTGATATTAGTCGTAAACGTAAATTATTAGAGAAACAAAAAGAAGGAAAGAAAAAAATGAAGCAAGTTGGGAATGTTGAAATTCCGCAAAGCGCCTTTATGGCCGTATTAAAACTAAACGATTAACGTAATAAAACATAAAGAAACACGTTATATACATAGTTTGAAGAGTTTAAAATTCATATTACTTTTTATCACTTGTGTTTTT
>JAYTSW010000511.1:0-3034 GCA_043745425.1 Sphingobacteriaceae bacterium
TTTCCTATCGCTACTTTTTCAGGCGTAAATTGTACTTTTTTAGATGCAGTGTCTGTAACTATTCCGTTAACTACCTCATACTTTCCCCAAGTTGCTTTATCAATATATAATTTACCATTAGCATCGGTCATATCTAAACTTTTAATGGCACGATATCCATATACTGTTCCTAATCTTTGTCCCTCTTTCAAAACATAATTAATACTTCCAAATGGTAGGATAATATCTTTATGGTTAGCAATATTTTCTATGGTTGAAACCTGATGACCGAAAGTAGTTCCAAAATTCCATGTAAAGTTTCTGCCACTATACATTCTGGCATCAGTTGAAAATTGTATCCCATTTGATTTAAGATCAAAGGCATTAGTTAAAACATTGGAAACACCAGTTGTTAATGCCAGATCCTGATTATAGATGATATTTTTTCCGGTTCTTTTCCAATAAACTACACTGGCTTTTATTGAACTTAACCACTGTTTTTTGCCCGGCGTAAATACCATATCTGTTCCTATCTCAAGTTCTTTTGAAACTTCAACATTTAGGTTAGGATTGTTTGCCTGGGCTTTAAGCGCAAGCCAACTTCCATTATCAAAGCTTCCTTTTCTAAGTGTAATTATCCTGTCAAAATCTCCTGGTTGAATTCCGGCTTCTCCATAAGCAGCTCTTATTTTAAATTCAGGCATTATACGGTTTATACCATTCCAAAAACCAAATTTAGAGATACGTAAATATGCATCTCCCCTTGGGAAATTAAATGGCTTAGAGCCCGCACCAAAAGTAGATGCATAATCGCTTCTTAATCCTGCAGAAATACCTGCAATTTCTCCATATTCAAATCGTTGGTTTACATAGAAACCATAGGTTGAAAACTGGCGAATAAATTCATCTGAAGTTCTTATGTCTGCCTGTGCACCATTAACAGGCTCATATTGCGGAAGACCAACAAAATCTAAAAAATAGCTATGATTGTTTCTTTTTCTCCAGTCAAAAGCGCCTTGTGTTGTTGACATAATAGGGACATGCAATTTAAAATCTTTTTCAAAATCCAATTTTATTGTCGCCGTGGCAAGTGAGTTGAAATTAACATTTCGTGATAATGTTTGATTAATACTTCCCTTTATACTTCCTCCAATATTGCTATTATTAATCACAGAAGAAACATTTTTCTCCTGGTTGCGTACATAATATTCATTATCTACCCGGGAATAGTTTACTCCTATTTTATAATCTAACTCAACAAATCTGTTTACTTTATAATTAGCGTTGGCACTAGGAATAACATCTACTGTAGTTACATTAGGTCTTTCATATTGATAATAATAATATGGGTTTCTTGAATTTGCTCCTGCGCTTCCAAATTTTAATGCTGAATTTCCGTCTTTATCCTGAAAAGTAAAATCAACAAAAGGATAAGTAAAAACAGCAGCAGAGATCGCTTCGTTTCCCAAAGTACTTTTAGTATATACTAATTGATTAGTAAACCTGATCTTAAAGTTCTTAAACACGTCAAAGCCAAAATTGGTGGTAAAGTTATTCCTGGTCAATTTACCATGAATAACACTTTCCTGAGTTAAAGAAGACCCTGAAACAGCAAAATCTGTTTTTTCTTTTGCTCCGGATAAAACAACACTTGTTTGAGTAGTTTTTACATTGTGGAACAATTGTTTTATGTGATCATAATACTTTACATCACCTTTATAGGGTTTGTTATTAGCATCGAAAGGAGTACCGGTAGTACCATTAAGCCATAAAGTTTCTGCCCATTGATTATAGGCATCGGGTTTTAAAATTGCTCCATTTGTATTTAAGATAAGCCCTTGCGCATTTGTTTCAAATGAATGGTTATAAGGCTGATGTAGATTCCCAAGGTTTAGGGGTTGATCGAAGCTTATTCTTGAGGAAACATCAATTTTAGTAGGACCTGCTTTACCTCTTTTGGTGAATACCTGAATTACCCCGTTGGCACCCTGAGCTCCATAAATAGTTGCTGATGCGGCGCCCTGAACAACTTCAATACGGTCAATGGCATTTACATCCAACGATTGTAAGCTTGTTGAAGATACCTCTACCCCGTCAACAAGTAAAAGGGGCGTAGTACCACCTTGTAAGGTATTAATACCTCGTAATAAAATTGCTATTTCTGCGCCAGGACTTCCTGATGCAGAAGATATTGTAGCACCCGCAATTTTCCCAATCAAAGCCTGGGAGGCTGATGCAGGTAAGGAAACTTGTTTATCGAAATTTAATGTCTCTACCGATATTGCAACCTTTCTTTTATCTGTAGCAATACCCACACCCGTAACAACAACTTCAGATAGTTGACTACTGCTTCTTGCTAATGTTACATTTAAGCTAGATTCATTTCCAACAGATACTTCTCTGGTTGTAATATCCACACCACTAAAAATTAAGGAAGCGCCTGCAGGAACAGAAATTTTAAAATTTCCATTAGCGTCGGCTGCAACACCCGTTTTAGAACCTTTTACTTTCACGGTTGCGCCTGCAACGGGATCGCCTTTGTCATCTGTAACTGTACCTGTAATTATTCTGTTTTGCGCAAACAGTAAAGTGGCGCTTAGCATAAGCATTGTAAACAATGTTACGATTTTTCTCATGAGTAATAGTTTTAATTAAGTTGTAAATATAGGAAGATTTTTAAATCAAAAAAAAATGTTAATTATTTTAAATGGCTTACATGTATCATAGGGTAAGACAAGATTAAAATAAAAATGCTGCATTAAAAAAAAATTATAGCTAAATACGGAATCAAAAATTGTATGCTCACTTAATTCTAACAACCAAAAAGAATAGTGAACAAAAGTATTTAAAGTTAATTTTAAAATCAAGCGAAGGGTGAGTAAAACTTTGGGTTTGGTCATAATTTATTGAGATAAATCTTTTCTGCGAATGAAAACAATTTCGACATCAGAACAATGAGATTGTTTCGAAAAACTCAACATGACAACGCTTGTAAGCTAGAGCTTGCGGAAGGCATACTGGTACTATATTCTACAGTTCATTCGCAAAAGAGGTA
>JAYTSW010000512.1:0-11270 GCA_043745425.1 Sphingobacteriaceae bacterium
GGAACAGTGCTAAAATTGGGTTGCGAATGAACAATAATAGGAACTTCGATAGTATCCTTGCAATTAACAGCGTTAGTCGCAATTAGCTGAACAGTGTAAGTTTGATTGATGCCTGAATTATTTATGTATTGTTGAGTTGGATTAGTAGCTGTTGATGTATTACTGTTTCCAAAATTCCAGTTATAAGCGTTTGCACCTAGGGATAAATTTGTAAACGTTAATCGCTTCGGAGAACAGGCAGGAGTATCCACCGAAAAATTAGCCAATGGCAAAGGAAGTATAGTAACCGTTTTGATTATTGAATCGCGACAACCATTTGTACTTATAACTAATAATTGGGCACTATACGTTGTGTTTGAAGATGTATTACTTGTTGTATAAGTATGAGAAGGATTAGTAGCCGTTGATAAATTTCCATCGCCAAAATCCCAATTGTTCCCAACATTGAGCGTACTGGTATTTGTAAAATTAACGCCTAAAGGAGAACAGCCGCTCACCGGAGTACGGGTAAAATTCGCTATAGGTTTAGGAAAAATAATAGGAACACCATAAGCGGTATCTACACAGGCAAACGCATTTTGCGCAATTAATGTTACCGTATAACTAAGATTAGCTAATGTTCCGTTGGTAAATGTATGAGTAGGATTTAATGATGTAGATGTATTTCCATCTCCAAAATCCCAATTTGTAGTAACAGCCCCTGCTATTACAGGAAAGTTAACCGATAACGGTGTGCAGCCACTGGCAGGAATCATTGTAAAAGTAAATAACGGCTTAGGAAATGTTGTAATTACCCTAGTAATTGTATCCGTACAGCCATTTGAATTTGTTGCTACTAATTGTGCTGTAAATGTTACTGCAAATAAAGAAGAATTATTATAAGAATGAACAGGACTTACTGCTACTGACGTATTTCCATCGCCAAAATCCCAATTATAATTAGTAGAACCCGTTGATGTATTAGTAAATGTAACAGCTAAAGGTGAACAACCCGGCGTTGTGTTACATGTAAATGATGCGACTGGTTTTGGGAAAACGGTTATGGCTTGGAAAGCAGTATCACTACAACCAGCTCCTGTGAGCGCAATTAAACTTATTGTTGGCGTAATTGTAACTCCAGTTGAGTTTGAATAAGTAAATACTGGATTTGTTGCATTTGAAGTTGAAGTAGGAACAATTCCAAAGTCCCATAAAAAACTTGTTGCATTTGCTGATCCGTTTGTGAAATTAACTGTAAGTGTTGGACAACCACTCAACGGACTAACAGTAAAAGCAGCCGTTGGTTTTACATTCACCACAAAGTTTTGTGTAAGTGTACTTGAGCACACTGCGGAATTAATTATTAATGTAACTGTATAAGTTCCCATTGCTGTATAAGTATGAACAGGATTTTGTAATCCTGAGACTGGAGAACCATCACCAAAATTCCAATTCCATGTTGTAATTGTATTCGTAACCGCAAACGTAGATAAATCAGTAAACGTAACCACCGAGCCCACACAAGATGATGTTGGTGAAAATGCAGCAACAGGACTTTGATAAACAGTTACCGTATTTGTTTTAATATTCTTACACAAGTTGGCAGCTGTAACAGTTAAAGTAATAACACTGCTTCCGATTGTTGTATAAGTTTGCGCCGGCGGCGTTTGACTCGCAGATGTATTACCATTTCCGAAATTCCAATTCCACGAAGTTGCACTCGTTGATGCGTCAGTAAATGTAACCGCACTCAAAGTATTACATCCAATTGTTGGAGAATATAAAAAATTAGCGGTTGGCGCAGGTAAAATAATTATGACTTTTTTAGCCGTATCTGAACAACCCGCAGCAAAATAAACTACTTCGGTTACCGTGTAAGTTCCAGGTAGAGAGTATGTAAAAGTTTGAGGGGCGTAACTTGTATTTACAAAACCAGCCCCCACTCCAAAATTCCATTTGTAAAAATAACCTGGTGTGCTAGTGTTAGTAAATGTTATTGGTGAATTCTGACATAATGGATTTGGCGGTACATTAAAATTGGCAACGGGTGCAGCAATAATTGAAACATTCAACGTTGTACTTGTAACGCCACACATATTACTATCCCTCAACACCACAGAATACGTTCCGATGCCTGGATATGTAATTGTCATTGGTGTTGTAGGCGGCCACGGTTTCCATGGAATGATTGAATCATATCCTCTTCCCCAATAATCACCAAAGTGCCATTCTTCCTGACGTTGAAATGTATTTCCCTGAGCTAAACAATTTCGTGTTGTTGTATTGGTAAATGTAAAAGTGGTATTAGGAAAACATTTTACAAATGCATCAGGAGTAATTGCAGCAATATCCTTATCGTAAATTTGTATTGGATTAAAATTAGCTGTGGTTGGACTACCGAAACTACAATAATTCATTGCCATCAATGTAACTGCTGTTTGACAATTCACCGTTCCGACACTATAGGTGTGGGAGATGGTTTGTCCCGCATTGGTATAATTATAAACAGCAAGTGGAGATCCATCACCAAAATTCCAGGTAAAAGTTGTCGTAGCCGAAACATCGGTACTCGAATTAATAAATTGTAAAATAGCAGGTGCGCAAGCTTGCGTTACACCACCAATAGGAATTTGAATGGAAGAGTTAACCGGTTTTTCCATTACAACTAGGCCGGTAAGCGTACATGTTAACGAAGGAATTATTAAAGTAAGTTTAAAAGTATCGGTTGTGGCAGTAGTATAAGTATGTGGAATAATTGAATTCGCCACATAAGAACCTGCTACTTGATTAGGAGATCCATCGCCCCAATTAATCGTATAAGCACCCCAACCCACATTGGATTGAAAGTTCATGTTATACGTTCCGGTGCCTGAACAATTAATCCATTTTGGATTACTGCTTAACACACCAAGAAAATCAAATACCTGCGGGCATTGAGCCTTAGCAAAGGAAGTAGCTAAAAAGAAAAAAACTATTAGTAGTTTTTTAATCATGTTCATTTTTTAGTTCAGTACTCTTAATCATTTTCTCCGCCAAAGCGGTGCAGGTTTGTAAGCCGGGTTCTGTTTCATCGCGAGTATAACCCCACGATATATCCTATCATTTATCTATGCGACCTACCCATCCTGGTTATCTCCGCCTAAACGGAAAATAGAACGGGTCGCTCTAAAACCAGGACCTATTTGGCCTTTCAACACCCGAGGTTTACCCAATGCAAACATTACTGCTTACACTTGTGAGCTCTTACCTCACATTTTCACTATCACCGTCCGCCAAGGCGGAAGGCTACATTGTCTCTGTGGCACTCTCTGTTACAATTTCCTTTTGGGAAATATACCCGCATTTTCATGCGGCGGGTTACCCTTTGTTGCCCGGACTTTCCTCCCTCGGCCAAGCCGAGAGCGATAGAACAACCTGCATTTAAATTTACGAAATTTTTAGCAAATGGATACAGAAATATTACGAACTAAACCTTTTGATATGTCTACAAAATGTTTACCTGAGTGGCGCCAAAGCCGTAGAGTTTATAGGAAGCATCCTGGAAAGTTACGCCCCTAGTAGCTTTCAGAGCATTCTGTATTTCCATCTTTAAGCGGCCGTTTCCTACGCCATGTATAAAAACTAGTTTTTTAACGCCGTTCAACATGGCTTTATCTAACTCTTTTTCGAAACGTTCGAGTTGTATGGAGAGCATTTCGTGATTTGATAAACCACTAATATTATCCACCAACTCATCAATATGCAAATCCACTTCTTTTTCCAGACTTTTGAGTTGCTCTTTATGCGATTTTGATGTTTTTTGAAAAGAATTGGCTTCTTTCAATTTTTTTAATCTCGAAATATCTTCGTTCGATAATTCCTGTTCGATATTTTGAGCAACAATAAATTCATCTTTAATCAAAAAAGCATAAACTGGTAATTTAAATTCTTCGTGTTTAATTAATGAAGTGTGATTTAAATTAGAAGGATTTACAAAAACAGTTTCTGCAACAGGAATTTGAGCACGGTAATGCACATTTTTAAATAAAATACACTCTATTTTATGATACGGATACTCTTTTAAAAAACTTGATTTCACAGTCTTCAACACTATTTTTTGGTAAGCGCCAATTTCGCCATGCTTCAAAGACTGAAAATAAGCTTCGTCTTTTATTGAATATGCAAACATTAAATTATACGACGAGGAATTGAATAAATAAATATTGTAATCACTCACCAACATGGGCAGTTCATGATCGGGTTCAATCACAAAATACACCGCATCCGTTACACCGCTTTCAGGATTTAAATCTAAATTCTCGGCTTCTGAATTAATGATTAATTCGGTGTGAATAGGAACCAATTGGTTTATGGTATAAGGAATTTCGAAACCATCGGGCATCTCCACGTAAGCCGTGTTTTTATCTCTGAAACGAGTGACAACGCCTTCTCCGGTTTCATTCAAAAATCTGACTTTATCTCCTATTCGTAGTTTCATTATAAATTGAGTTGAATATAGCCTTTCTCAGCTGTTGAATGAAAAGGCACTGCAAATTTATCACAAAGCAACCTAAGTTTTTTAATATTCTTATAATTGTTTGAACCATCTGCGATAACGAGCTTAAGATTAGCTGGAAATTGCGCTTCATCCAAGTCCACATTGTTTGAAATAAGAAGATAATTTGGCTTTAAAAACTGAATTAAGTTTTGTTGATTAATTGAACTTAATTTGAGCAATGAATTGTTTGTTGATTTCACAAAATCAAAATTCAAACTATCTACATTCGCATAATTATAAGAGGTATGATTTGCTTTAACATGATAATTGTAATTACTGTAAGTTAAATTTGAATTAAAACAAACGCTATTTGTATTCTTTAAATCCATCGCAGATTGTTTATTTATATGATAAATACTTAAATGAGAGGAGGATTTTTTCTCTGTGACTTCAAACAATGAAGTGAGTTGCCAGAAAATAAGTAACACCGCCGCACCTGCTACATAAATATAAGTTCTTTGTTTCATAAATAAGGCCGCTGCAATAATAAATGCCGACAAAAACATTAAATCTCTCCAACCAAAATCAATATAATCGATATACCCAAAACCGGGCGCATCCGTTAAATGAATGCAATAAAATATAATGGAAGAACAAAAATTTATTATTGAAGTCATAAAACTCAATTTTATCATAAGCAAAAGTCCGAGAAACATTACTATTGTACATAATGGTATGACCACTAAATTTGAAAACACAAACCAAACTGGAAACTGATGAAATAAAAACAATGTTATTGGTAAAGTGGTGATTTGCGCTGCCAACGAAACACTGGTTAACTGCCAAATTTTATTGAAAAATGCATATCTCGAATTCACCCTTGCGGAAAAAATAGGTTCAAAATATAAAATGCCTATAACAGCCGAATAACTTAACAAGAAACCTGTATCGTAAATCAATAAAGGATTAAACACCAAAATACAGAATGCAGAAACTGCCAAAATATTTATGGCATGCTCAGATGAATACGAATAATAAAATCGTCCCACCGCAATGAGATTTAACATAATTACCGCCCTCAAAACAGGTGGAGAAAAACCTGTAATCAAAGCAAAAAACCATAAGCTTAGACTAATTATTACAAGTTGAAGAAATTTATACTTTTTATTTTTATCAATTAATCCCAATAAAAAAATCAACACCGCATACAAAATACCAGTGTGCAAACCCGACACCGATAATACATGCAAGGTGCCCGAATGCGCAAAAGCATTTATGGTTTCTGAATTAATCTCATCGTCATAACCCGTTAATAAAGCAATACACAGTTGTGCGGTTTCTTTAGTTAAAGCGCTTAACTCAAAAGTATTTTTGATTTTCTGTTTTATATTCAAACCAAAATTCACCAATGAAAAATCAGTAGATTCACTTATTCTTTCAACATTTGCCGATTCAACAAAACTTTGCCAGTAAATGTTTTTACGGGCTAAAAACTCTTTATAATTAAACTCATAAGGATTTAAAGGTGATTTTGGCTGAATAAAAGCACTTTGAAGTTTTAAAGTGTTTCCGGGTTTTAAAAGCGAAACATCTAAGGGCTTCTTTAAGTAAACTAAAACTTCCCCTTTTAATTGTTGTTTGTTCTGTAAACTCTTTACTTCTATCAATATTTTATAGAATTTTTCTTTCTCTACAGGCAAATCTATAATTTCTCCCACCCACATTTGTTGCTCCGTTGTTACATAGTTCCCAAAATAATTCGCATTATTTTTTGCGTTATATAAATAACAGCTATACAAACCGGCCAGACACAAAAACACATCGGATACAATAATATACATCCATCGGCTAGTTTTCGTGGTTGTTTTTTTATTCAGAAAATAAATAAATACTAAAATGAAAAGCGCCACTAACAGAGGGTAAAACACATTTATATTCAGCGCACCAAATGAACAAATTAAAATTCCAATTACAAACGGAATTAAAATTCTTACAAACGGACTATTTTTAAAATCAAACAATTTTCGGAAACTATTAGCTCTTAAATTTCATCAACCAATCTATTGCTTTTTTTTCGGAATTAAATACTTTGAATTCAAAATGCGGCTTATTAAAGGAACTAAAAAAATTAGCAGTTAATCTAATGGCCAGATTATTTACAATAACCGCATTGGCTACTAGTAAAGGTGCTTCTTTTTCATCGGCTGCCACTTTTCGTGCTTCAGGGGTAATGCTTAAATTCACTCTTACATCCGACATAAGCAAATAGGGTTTATAATCCGATAGTTTTTCTGTTGCTTTAATAAGTTCTTTTATTTCATCAACACCCAATTCAGCATTTTCTTTAAATAAAAGCCATACTATCCCTAGTCTAAGCTCAACAGTAGTATGTGAAAACTCAATTTTATTCATAAGCACCTTCCCAAAAATAAGAAATTCCTGAAATAAAAAAAATCCTGCTATTAAGCAGGACTGTTATATTCCAAATTAAATCGGTCCGCAATTCCCAAAACCAGAGGAATACGCTGAAGATTTTGCCCCCGATGGGGCAAGTTTTTTTTCAATTTATTTTTTCTAAAAAGCTTGTGCTCCTCCGGAGCAATAAAGAAAATCTATTATTATTTGCCCATGAGGCATACCATTTTTAATAACGGAATTAAAAATAATTAAGGTTACAGATTAGTCCAACATTTTTTTGCAGAGGCTTAAGTATAAAACGCCCCTGCTACTACTGAGGGTTTAACACTCATTCATCTTTTAAGTCCGATTTATCAAAACTTTTTATCAGTTCTTTATCTTTCGTATCAGAATCGGGCAATTTAGCATCAATCTCCTCTTGTTTTGGAGCCACTTTTCTGTCAAATTCTCCGCCTCCGTTATTGCTATTTATATTTCCACCACCCGATTGATCGCTTTTATAATATGGATTATAAGGATCGCTGTAAGGATTTGGTTGAACTCCCCCTCCATTATTATAATAAGGGTCTTGAAAATATTGTAAGCTATACCAAGCTAAATATCTCGCGCGTTCGGCATGATTATAAGCCGCCTGATAATTTCCCCACCAATACAATTCACGTGAATAATTATAATGACGAATCGCTTTTGCTAATAATGGAGAATACATATCATTCCAACTATCAAAAGCAATTGCCTGATTTATTAATTGCCCGGCTGCGCGTATTGAATAACGGGTGGCTTTCTTAATACTGTAACCATTGCCATTATAATTGTTATATTGATTATAATATTGAGGTGAATTATATCCGAAATTTAAGGAAACATATCCTTGCGGATAACCGTTATTCCATCCTTGTCCCCAATGATCAACAGATTGGTTGTTGTTTTGAGGCGCAGGATTGTTTTTAGGTTCGTTTCTGGGTTGATAAGGTATTGAACCGTGATTATTTTTTACTTGTGCAGTTATGTTAATGCTTAATGCTATTAACAGAGTTGTAATTGTTGTGGTAGTCTTCATTTTATTGGTTTTATATTGAATACATTTCAATTGTCGTGCCATTAAACAACTGAAATGGTTTAGTTTTTTAAACTCTTAATAAGTGGTTATTTTAAGCTTGTAAGTGGTATAGTTTAAGATTTCTTAACAAACCAAATATCTTTCAACAAATTATTCAAACTACCTCTTAATATCCCTGCATAATTTTATATTTGATAAAATTCATTCTACTATGTTAAAAAAGGCTTTTTACCTTATACTTCTTCCTTGTCTTTTAATCGTATCGTCTGTTAAGGCACAAAAACTCTCTCAGTTTTCGGGTGATACCCTTAAATTTATTAAAGAGCTTAACGAATTTTTTTATGATAACTCCGCCAATAAAAAAGATGCAGAAACTTACGTTTTAGAATTTGCCAAGAAATGGAAAACACCTGAATTAGCAGGCACCTATAAACAAGTTATCATTGAAACCAGTAATCAATTTTTACAAAAACGATTAAAGCCTTACCCCTATTTTGTAACGTACTATAATGCTATTCTTAATTTTATTAAGTCAGGTCAGCCTGAAGAGAACCGTGAGAACTGGCAAAAGTGTATGCAAAAAATGTTAGCCGGAAAAAGTATTCGTGGTTTTTCTGATTTTTTAGAGATGAGTGAAAATGTATTTGCAGGAAATGTGTTTTACAAATCCCCTTCCTACACGTATAGAAGCATAGAGCCCAATTATAAATTCGAGTATGATTCAGTTCCTAAATTAGTATTTACTGATTTTACTTTAGTTGGACAAAACCCTAGAGGAGACTCCATCTCAATTGAAAACACAAAGGGGATTTTTTATCCAACCTGGGGAAGATTTGTTGGTAAAGGCGGAAAAGTAGAATGGATACGCGCCGGTTTAGGTGACGATGTTTACGCTGATCTTAAACGCTATACTATTGATTGTAAAACCGGAAATTACTCTGCCGATTCTTCTATCTTTTACGGAAAACAATATTTTGACAAACCACAATTAGGAAGATTAAACGACCGTATTATAACAGAAAATGGAGAGGCTACCTATCCACGCTTTGATTCTTACAGCAAACGTTTATTGGTAAAAAATATTTATCCCGACGTGGATTATGATGGCGGATTTGGTATGCGTGGTCCGAAATTTGTTGGCTCCGGTAATGCTTCCAATCCTGCAAAAATTATTTTCCGTCGTGATGGTAAAAAATTCATGGAGATTTCTGCGAGAGCTTTTGCTATGAGTAAAGAACGCGTGGTAGCAAATCCCGGGATTGTAAAATTATTTCTGGATAAAGATTCTATTTATCATCCCGGATTAAGTTTCACATATCAGGTAGATAAAAAAACGGTTACGATTTTACGTGGCGATGATGGCCTACAAAAAACACCAATCTCAAATTCATTTCATAAGTTCGACATGTATTTCGAGCAATTGGTTTGGAAAACAGACGACCCCTTATTAACTTTTGGTTTCCTTCCTAATAACTTTCAAGGAGAAGCTTTTTTTGAATCCTTCGATTTTTATAATACCGACAGAGCTACTGCACTTCGCGGAAACGAAAGCGTAAGCTTAACACAAAAACTAAACGAATATTATCTCGCCAATGGCAAATTGCCATTTACAGTTGTTGACTTTGCGAAATACATAAAATATTTAGCAGTTGATTTAAGGCCAATCATTTTTAAAATGGCAATTCTCGGTGTGATATATTACGAGCCTGAGAGTGATGTTATAACAGTGAGGCAACGTCTTTTCGATTACATGGCTAACTCAAAACATAATCGCGATTACGACATCTTAACTTTACATTCGTTTATTCCCGGTAAAGAAAATGCAACACTTAGTCTTTTAAATTGGGATTTAACCGTCCACGGCGTTAAAAACGTTTTATTAAGTGATACTCAAAAAGTATTCATGTTCCCAACCGGACAAGATGTAATACTAAAGAAAAATCGTAACATGGAATTTTCTGGTGTTGTAGCTTCGGGTAAATTTGAATTTCATGGCAAAGACTTTGTTTTCGATTACGAACTATTTAAAGTGAAAATGAAAACCATTGACTCTATTAAAATTTATGTAGAAGCGTATGAACCGGATGTGAATGGAAATATTCCATTTAAAAAAGTACAAACGGTTATTGAAAATGCCAATGGGGAACTACGCATTGATGCGCCTAAAAATCATTCCGGCTGGGGCAAGGCGCCAACTTATCCTGCTTTCCAAAGCTTTAAAGAAAGTTATTCGTTTTACGACAAGCGAACCATTTTTAAAGGCGTTTACAATCGCGATAAATTTTATTTTAAGCTCGATCCGTTTACCATTGATAGTTTGGACAACTTCACTAAGCAAGGTTTAGAATTTAATGGTGAATTTTCTTCTGCAGGAATTTTTCCAACATTCCGTGAGAAATTAACTTTACAAAAAGATTATTCCTTAGGTTTTATTCGACAAACGCCTCCAGGTGGTTATCCAATTTACGGCGGCGTTGGTACTTTTGATCAGGAAATTCGTTTAAGCAATAAAGGTTTACGCGGTGGTGGTGATTTTGCATTTAGTTCCAGCAAATCAAAAGTTCCGGATTTAATATTTTTTCCGGATTCAGCTAATGGTGTTGCTACTGTATTTGATATAAAAGAACAGGAAGTGCCCGATGAGTTTCCCGTTGCGCATGGCGACACTGTGTATTTACACTTTAAACCATACAAAGAAATATTGCAGGCCAGAAATTTGAAAAGACCATTTACTGCTTATAAAGAAGATGCAAAATTTGGTGGACGATTTGATTTAAGTAAACACGAATTAACCGGAAACGGAAAAGTTGATTTCGGAAAAGCCGATTTAAAATCAGGGAAAATATTATTTATTAAACGGAAATTTTTCTCCGACACTTCCGACTTCCACTTAAAAGCCTTCGACGAGGAAGGATTTACGTTCTCCACGGTTAACGTAAATTCAAAAATAGATTTTGATAAGCGAATGGGAGAATTTATTTCCAACGGTGCGGGTTCTTATGTTCGTTTCGATAAAAATCAATACATCGCTTACATGGATCGCTTCAAATGGTATATGGATAGTGAGGAAATTGAATTGGGTGACGATCAGAAAAAACTCGATGCCAATACGGAAAACGGACTCGATTTAGAAGGCCCCGAATTTATAAGTGTGCATCCCAAACAAGATTCCTTGCGGTTTTTTGCCCCTGCTGCTAAATATAATTTACGGAAATTTATTATTAGTTGTTTAAACGTACCGTTTATAAATGTAGCCGATGCCCGTATATTTCCGGATAGCGGAAAAGTTACCATTTACAAAAATGCTGTGATGGACACTTTAAAACATGCTTCTAT
>JAYTSW010000513.1:0-3022 GCA_043745425.1 Sphingobacteriaceae bacterium
GGTTTTAAAAAAGATGCTAGAAGAACAAGGCGCAAAAGTAATTATGAGTCGCAATAGAGAAAACACAACAGCTTTTAATCAAACGTATAGCGATTGGTACAAAAACAGAAGAAATAAAGTTTTGGATAGTTTAAAATTGAAAAAAGAATTAGATGATGATAAATATAAAATCCTAAAACAGTTCCCGAAAGAAAAATTATTCTGGGCGTTTTTCCGTGATTATGAATTGATGGAACGTGCCAAAAAAATAAACGAATTCTATCCACATATTTCGGTTATCATTCATTACAATGTAGATGATAAAAATTCGCCGTGGACTACTGCAAGTCACCGTAACAATAGTATGTGTTTTATTAGTGGCGCATTTGGCGCTAAAGATTTAGTAAAGCCTTCAAATAAATTGCATTTTTTACGATTACTATTGGGAAAACAGATTCAACAATCCGAAACTATTGGTAGATTAACCATGAATTCATTCGAGAAAAATTTAAAAATCAGTCGTGCCCAACAATCGGATGCGGATTATTTAATGAAACACACCTTAAGTACAAATTATCCGGGTTTATTTTGCAGAAATTTAATTTTGACACGTTGCATTAATTCACCCTTGGTTTACGGTGAAAGTCTTTATCAGGATAACACCAAAGAATGTTCTATGCTAAACACATTTAATTATGATGATTATGGCGTTAAAACTTCAGAACGTGTTTATTTGGTAGCTAAATCGTATTACGAAGCCATTTTAAATTACTTTAAAGATCCTGAAGTTAAAATTTCGGGCAAGTAACCAGAACGTGCCTTGCTCTTCTCTTTTTACTCTGTGCATATTCGTAAATCAAGGTTACTTCATGCGCGCCTGTAGTATTATTAATTCCTAATTGAGAAATAGTTATATCGTAGCTATACCCAATTCGCAAATTACGTTTTGGGATTTCATAACCAATTAAGAACGCAAAGGTTTCGTTGTTGACATAACCCGGGGCATAATTTTTAAACGGAATACCTCGATACCAAAAACCAAAATTAATGGGCGAATGAAAATAATAAAAACCAACATCAAACTGATCGTTTTTTAATTCGTGCTTATAATTAAATGAAACTGACACGTATTTTTTTAATGCATTTCTACCTTTCGACTCAATTATATATCGATACCCGCCATGTACTCCAAAAAACATAGGCAATGGCTCTAATCCTCCAATTAAACTTACATTCGGTCTGTTCAAATGTTTTACAGCAGCACCAAGCCAGAATTTTGAACTGTTGTATAAAACCCCCGCGCCCAAATCCACAAAGTTTTTCTGCCCATACGTTGTACCATCTAAAGAAACTGCTGAACCTGTTACAAGCTGATCATTAAATGTCAATCTACTAAACCCTAAACTTTTCATGTTATAAGAAGCGCTAATTCCGGCACGAATTTCACTTACTTTTCTAACCGTAAAACGATACGCGTAATTTATACCAGCCTGACTGTGTTTTAAACCTGCAGTTCCAGATACATCTTGCATCACAAAAACACCAATACCACTATTTACATCACTCAAATTATAATCATAAGCCGCCATTGAGGTTTGATACGTTTTACGGATACCCGGCCATTGATTACGATAATTAGCAACAAAGCGATGCTCAGTTGTTAAACCGGTGAACGCTGGATTTAAATATTGTGGCGCAGCATAAAATTGCGTTAGCTGAGGATCTTGCGCCAAGGCATCCAACAAAGTGAATAAGAAACTAATTATATAGAATAGTTTTTTCAACTTATTTTTTCGTCATTTTAATAATTAAATCTTCTTCTGTTTTTTGAAATGCAATAGGATCTAAATCAATAACCAACCTATCATAACCTTCGTCCTCCACAATAATTTTATAGGATTTTAAAGGATTCATAACTAAAACAAATTTTCCGGTTTTTGGACTGGAATTAAAAATACCTGCTACTTGTTTAGTTTCCGTATCCATCAATGTTATTTTCGCATGTCCTGGTACATTATTCTTAAATACTATAGCCTGTTTCACAATTTCATCGTTATCACCAAATCGTGTATCAATAACATAAATATCTGATGAACCTTTACTGTCTTCTTTTACAGAAGAATAATATCCATGTTTACCATCACCACTCAAAACAAAAAACCGATCGTTGTTTACTGAGTTAATGGGATAACCCAAACTTTCTCGCTTTACAAATTTATTAGTTTCATCATCTAAAACCGTTTTAAAAACATCGTATTCACCAATAGTATTATGTCCTTTCGAACTAAAGTATAATGTTTTCCCATCAGGATGTAAATACGGGTCATCCTCATCGTAAGGCGTGTTTACTTCCGTTCCTAAATTAAAAGGCATTGCCCATTTGCCATTCGGTAATTTTTTTATGCGATATAAATCTTTTCCTCCATAACCACCTGGGCGATTACTACTGAAATAAATTTCACTCGTGTCACTGCTAAAACAAGCGCTCGTCTCGATAAATTGAGAATTAATTTGGTTGCCATATTTTTGCAACGGCCCCCATGCTTTTCCGTTAAAACTGCTTACAACACGCGTCTCATACAAATCACCGGTTACTAAATCGGGTGCAGTACGATAAACAATCATCCGCCCGCCATCCGGACTTAATGCAACACAAGCATCATGCGTATCACTATTTACAGGCGGACCAATGTTAGCGGCCTTACTCCACTTTCCATAGGAGTTGTAACTGATATAAACATCTTCGTGATAATTTCCATAAACATCTTTTACATTATTTGAGCTTCCTTCGCGGCGTGAGGTAAAATACATTACGCTTTCATCTGAAGTAATTACAGGAACATAATCGGGATACGCTGAATTTACACCATCACCTAGGTTAGTGACGATAGAACGATGCGGATGCGCTATGGCTATTTTTGCATTATTGCAAACCTCAATCATATGATTGGTTTCATCTGCGTTAATAAGTCTTTTCTTAGGATCAATTATATTGTATTTGCTAAAATATTCGATTGCTTTATCAAAGCTTTTCAATTGATGA
>JAYTSW010000514.1:0-3016 GCA_043745425.1 Sphingobacteriaceae bacterium
CTTAACGGAAAAGTTTCTTAGCGTGTTTTATCTTTTTAGTCATCATTACAGGAGCAAATATCATAAGTTTTTTATCAATTACAAAAATTATTTCATTAACAGTACTAACTTCGAAGCGTGAAACAAAGTTCCCTCTCCTGGTTATACCTGATTTTGCTCTCCCTCATTTGGGGCAGCTCTTTCATTTTGATGAAGGAAGGTCTGGTTGCTTTCACAAGCGATGAGGTGGCAGGCTTACGAATTGCCATAGCGTTTTTGGTTTTAGTCCCATTTATTTTTAAGCATTTAAAAAGTGTGAACTTAAAAAAAGATTGGAAAGGTTTAGTTTTAATGGGTGTTTTTGGGAATTTACTCCCCGCTTTTTTATTTACAAAAGCCGAAACGCAAATCAGCAGTAGTTTAACAGGCATGTTGAATGCGCTAACGCCCTTGTTTACCATTTTAATTGGGATTCTTGTTTTTAAAACTAAAGTTCAGCGGTACCAACTAATTGGCGTGGCCATTGGTTTAATTGGCGCTTTATTTCTTTTAGGTTTTAATAGTGATGCTGAACAATCGAAAAATGTTAATTACAGTTTATTGGTTGTAGCAGCAACATTTTGTTACGCTATTAGTGTGAACGGCATTAAAAAATATTTGTCGCATGTAAATTCGGTGGCGGCTTCGGTTTGGTCGTTTACAATTATAGGACCAATTGCAATCATTTATTTATTTATGAATACAGATTTTCAAACGCATTTAACTCAACATCCAAATGGTTATTCGGCTTTAGGTTTTATTTGTCTATTGTCGGTTTTTGGAACGGCGATTGCAATTATACTTTTCAATACATTAATAAAACAAGCTGGAACGATTTTCTCCTCGAGCTGTACTTATTTAATTCCAATTGTTGCGATTGGCTGGGGATTGTTAGATAACGAAGTTGTTACAATGGTACAATTCTTTTCGGTGGGAATAATTATTCTAGGCGTTTGGTTGATTAACAAAAAGAAGTCGGCTTAAAAATTATATTTAAACTTTATTTGGTTGCAGAGTTTGATGTGTTCAAATTCATTCTTGCTTCCCTTCTCCAAAATAAATTTTTTGAGTTTCGCTTTATCAGCAGAAGAAAGTTTTTCTGTCTTCAAACATAAACCATAAAACAAATTCAGCTTTTTAGAAGCGATCTTGTCATCCTGAGCTTGCCGAAGGGCTAATTCCTTTTTCAATTTTGAATTACAATATTTTTCAGCCGCAATTCTGTCGCCATTAAATTGTTTGATGATTTGCTGAGAAATGTATTTACTGATATCTGAAGGGTTAATTGGTTTTTCATTTCCTTTAAAATTTACAGAAACATTTGATTTTGTAAATTCTTTCAAAACAGAAATGGGAGAGCGATATCCTTTTTCCAATTGAATTCTTTGAGATTCTTCAGACGCTAATTTATTTAATTGCTCATCCACTGGACGGAAACCAAAACGATAATAAAACCAAAACGCGCCGGATTGTAATCCTTCAGGATTATCTTTTCCAAACTGATAAGGTTCCACTTCAAAATAATCAGCACCAAAAGCATTTTTGTAAGTGCGTAATAATTGCGCAAACACAAAAGCGGATTCTCCGCCTCGGAAGGCTTCAAAAATATTTATTCCTAATAAAGAACGTTTGCCAAATACCCAACCGCCGCCATAAGCCATAGGATATCCATTCTTAAACATCATAAAGCCGATGTAAGATTCCAATGGCAATCTTCTTTCGGGCAACATTGAAAATAGGGCGATTGATAAACCATGCTCTAATTCAAAATATAATAGTCCATCTTCATTGCAATAAGTAACAGGGTCTGTTTCTCTATTCAATAAACATAAAGCAACGCGAGAAACTTTTATAATTTCTGATTTTTGTTGTTGCGATAATTTTTTTGATGCAGGTAATTTTTTATTAATTAATGCAGCCTCATCAAATTTTTTCAGAATGCCATTGTTATGAAAATAAGTTTGCGATGGATTTACATTGCCAAAACTTCTAGAGAAATTTTCCGTGTTTGGTTCAATCGTAACATATAATTTCAACGAATCCAGTAATTGATCTTTTATCAAATCACTAGCCTTAATATTTTCAAATTGATTGGCGAACCATTGCAATTGGTTGCTTTTATTTTTTGTCCCACTTGCCTTTGCAATCCATGCTTCCGGTTTTAGTTTTTCATCAGAAGCTAATTCAAATTCCATTTCACCTAAAGCATGTTTTAAAATTTCTTTGGGATGAACGCCTTCTTCATCAAATGAATGTATTGAAACTTGTTCGGGAAATTCTTTCAGCAACCATTTAATTATACTAATGCTAAATCCGCCGTGCGTATTGGTAAAAGCTAATCCGCTTAAATCTAATTTTTCTTTTTTTGATTCAGATAAATGTTTAACGGAATGCGCCAAACGATTCATTTCGTTTTGTGCTAAAATTCTTAATTCCGAATTTTCAGGATAGGCCAATAAAAACAAAAGAAGGTCATGGTACTTTGCGAGCGATGAAGGTTTTTTGAATTTAAAAGTAGAGGCTACGCGTAATGCATTTTTCTTATTCGCCGCCGAGTCAGTTCCAAACGAATAAGTCGCATTTCTTATATTCTTAATTATATCCTCTTCTTTCGTTACCATAATCCGTATCAATAATAGTGATTTTTAAATTGTCTTCTTAATAATATTAAAATTTAAATGCTATTTTTATAGTTAAATGTTTTCGATAAAGCACTTAACTTTGTTTATTTGTCTGCTACTGCTAGCGCAACCCGCCTTGTTTGGGCAGCACGCCGAGAAAGATTCGCTTCTCAATATTTTAAAATCCACTACTAACGATTCAGTTAAGATTAATACGCTGGTTGATTTAGCGTTTTATACCTACCGAAGCAACATGGAGAAGGCTTTTGAGTATACTAACGAGGCTTATGATATAGCAAATAATAATAATGACAAACACGGACTGGCATTAACCACAAATGTCCTAGGCAATTTGCATTGGGCAAAGCACAATAACA
>JAYTSW010000515.1:0-2995 GCA_043745425.1 Sphingobacteriaceae bacterium
GGGAACCCCGTATTTTGTTAGGAGTTTACAGCAGGTGATGAAAAAGGCGGTGGCCAAGGCAGGAATACAGAAGCCAGCTACATTGCATTGGTTACGACACAGTTATGCAACCCATTTGCTGGAAGCAGGAACAGATTTGCGATATATTCAGGAAATATTAGGGCATAAAAGCAGTAGAACCACTTAAATATATACCCATGTAAGTACCCGCAGTATACAAAATATAACTTCACTGTTTGATAACTTATGATGGCTATTTCTTATATTTATAATGCGCTACTTCTATATACATTTCCTTCGATTTGAGTTGTATTGGCGTTATGGAAGAACGCGTATAAGTAAGTTGCCTGCAAGCGTAGTGCGACACCCTTCAAACCATGACAAACAAAGCAATTTATAAATTTTTGACATATTGTATTGCAACAGTTTGGATTGCAAATGGACTTATTTGTAAAGTACTAAATCTTGTACCACGACACCAACAAATTGTTACAAGAATTTTAGGGAATGAACATTCACGACTTTTAACAATTGCCATCGGTTGTTCAGAAATTGTAATGGCATTTTGGATTTTGAGCAAGATAAAAACACGACTTAACGCAATTGCTCAAATTGTAATCGTTGCAACGATGAACACACTTGAATTTATACTTGTACCAGACTTATTGCTTTGGGGTAGATTGAATGCTTTATTTGCATTTCTATTTATCGTTGTTGTTTATTTAAACGAATTTTACTTCAATAAAAAATTAGACCCACAAACTTAAAATGCTTTCATTCCTAAAAAATCATCCTTTTGCGGTTGAAGCATACTTCAAAAGTTCAACAGTTTTAACCTTTGCAGTTCCAAAAGAGCAACTAAAAGACCTTATTCCTGAATGTTTAAAATTAGACACATTTAATGACACTTGGGCATTTGTTGCAGTTGCAATGGTGCAAACAACAGGACTTAGACCAAAAGGATTTCCAAAATTTCTTGGTCACGATTTCTTTTTAATTGGCTACCGAATATTTGTACGCTATACAAATTCAGCAGGGAAAAGATTAAGAGGTTTGTATATCCTAAAATCAGAAACAGACAAAAAGAAAATGGAATATTTAGGCAATATTTTTACTCATTACAAATACACAACGACAGACATTACTCAAACAGAAATCGGCAATCTCACAGAATTAAAATCAACGCAATCAGGTTTTAAAATTGTAATTGAAAATACGAGTGAGGAAATTGAGCTACCAACAAGTTCACCATTTGCAGATTGGAAAGAAGCAAGAAGGTTTGCAGGACCTTTGCCATTCACTTTTACCTACAATTCAGAAAATAAAAACGTATTGATTATTCAAGGAGTTAGAGAAAATTGGACACCAAAACCAATAAAAATAACAGAACAAAATATTTCGTTTTTAACTTCCTTAAATCTACAAAATGCATTGTTAGCAAATGCTTTCGTAATTAAAGACATTCCATATTTTTGGAAAAAAGGTAAAATTGAACAATGGGAAAAATGAGAAAACCATTTCAAGGCGTTTGGAACATCGTTCGTTTTAATTGGCATTTTTATGTTTTGTCATTTGGGGCATTATTATTTCTCTTATTGCTTTCAAAATATACTAATTCAACATTTAGACCTTACTTAATCATTATTACTTTAATAATATTTTTACCGACTTTTATTTCACTTGGCGTTTCATATTACGTTTACGATTTGTCGGGGTTTTATAATTTGAATTGGATTAGTGCTTTCATTGACACAGAAAAAAATACAATCATTAATATCAATGCAGGTTTTGACGAAACAAGTTTTTTACTCAAAAACAAATTTTCAAATTCTGAACTATTGGTGCTTGACTTTTACGACCAAAAAAAACATACAGAAGTTTCTATCAATAGGGCAAGAAAAGCCTACGCTTTATTTCCAAATACAAAATCTGTAACTGCAAACAATTTGCCGCTTCTTGACAATTCAGCAGACAAAATATTTGTAATTTTTGCAGCACACGAAATAAGAGACGGGCAAGAACGAATGGAGTTTTTCAAGGAATTAAAAAGAGTTCTAAAACCAACAGGAGAAATTTTAATAACCGAACATTTACGAGATGTTCCAAATTTCTTAGCTTATACGATTGGATTTCTACATTTTTATTCAAAGCAAACTTGGTTACAAACTTTTAAATTGACAGGACTTTCATTAAAAAATGAACAAAAAATTACACCTTTTATCTCAACATTTACCTTAACGAAATATGGAATTGCATCTTAAAACAATTGGGTTCATTTTAATCATTTTAGCCATAGTTCACGGAGTTTTTCCACGACATTTTAATTGGCAGAAAGAATTGAGTTCCCTTAGTTTGGTAAATAAACAAATGATGTATGTTCACACATTCTTTATTGCCCTTATTATTTTTCTTATGGGTATTTTGTGCTTGACTTCATCAACAGAACTTATAGAAACCTATTTAGGAAAGAGTCTTTGTTTTGGGCTTGGAGTATTTTGGACAATCCGACTTATCATCCAATTTTTTGGTTATTCATCAGAACTTTGGAAAGGCAAAACTTTTGAGACTTCGGTTCACATTTTATTTTCTTGCTTGTGGACATATATAAGTTTCATATTTTGGAAAGTGGCTTTGACATGAGCGAAGACGACCGACAAGAAGAACGCCAGCAGGCAACATTATGACGTATAGCTGAAAGCCCCCTAAAAATTTGAGACATTGGTAAAACAAAGAAGCCATGCCATTTAAGTATGCTGGGGCTTTTAGCTATGCGTTGTTCAGCGACACCTCTGTAGGTGTGCTAGTAGGGTTTAGGGCTGTTCATTATTGGGTATATAACTTTTTATTTGGAGTTTTGGTATTGTATTGTTAACCGAATTCGAGAAGCAGGCACATAGGAATAGTGTGAGGCAATGGCGGCGGACTAAGTCGTAGTAGCACTGAAGTTGTAGAAATACAATGGAGTGAAGGGCTTAGCAAGTTCTGCTCCTTCACG
>JAYTSW010000516.1:0-2991 GCA_043745425.1 Sphingobacteriaceae bacterium
TGCACTTTAAGCGCTGAAGGAATTGACTATACTGTGAAGGTAATTGTCAATTAATTGTTGCTAAAGTCCTTTCTTCCTAAAGTTTATTCGGCTCGGTATTCTTCAAATTAATTTCTATCTTTATTATCCCGAAGGGAAGCTTTCGGTTAAACTAATATCCCATGGATCGTCGCGATTTTTTTCTTAAGTCAGTTGCAGGTACTGCAGGTTTAACTTTTTTATCTTCTATCGATAAAGTTTATGCCGCCGAATTAGAAAATCAAGTGAATCGAATCAGTCATTTGAGCCCGATTACTGCAGCGGCGGATGAAGATTTCTGGAGTTGGGTGCGTGAGAGTTTTACTATTTCTCCCAATATAATTAATTTAAATAATGGTGGTGTTAGTCCGCAGCCAAAAGTGGTGCAAGATGCACACATCCGTTATTATCAATATTGCAATGAAGCCCCATCGTATTATATGTGGCGTATCTTGGATGCAGGCAGAGAAGGCCTTCGTGAAAAGTTGGCTGATATATGTGGGGTTGAAGCTGAAGAAATTGCTATTAATCGTAACGCAACAGAAGGATTGAATACTGTTATTTTCGGTTTAAATTTAAAAGCAGGTGATGAAGTGGTGTTGAGTAAATACGATTATCCCAATATGATGAACGCTTGGAAACAGCGCGAAAAACGTGATGGTGTTAAATTAGTATGGATTGATATTCCGCAACCCTTAGAAGATGATAAAGCGTATGTGAAATTGTATCAAGATGCAATGACAGCTAAAACAAAAATTGTTCACATCACACATCAGATTAATTGGAGCGGTAATATTGTACCGTGTAAATTAATTGCAGATATGGCTCACACAAAAGGTGCTGAAGTTATTGTGGATGCCGCGCATTCATTCGGACAATTTGATTTTAAATTCAAAGATACAGGTGCAGATTATTTAGCAACAGCTTTACATAAATGGCTATGTGCTCCGTTTGGAAGTGGTTTATTGTATATTAAAAAAGAAAAAATTAAAAATGTGTGGGCTTTGTTATCGAGCACAGAGCCCGATGGAAGTGATATTCGTAAATTTGAAACTTTAGGAACACGTTCGTTTGCTTCTGAAATGGCAATAGGTTCTGCCGTAGATTTTCATAATGTAATTGGTGGCAAACGTAAAGAAGAACGTCTGCGTTATTTAAAAAATTACTGGTACGAGAAAGCGAAAACATTACCTAAAGCTATACTGTCTACCTCACTTAAACCTCAATATTCTTGTGCTATCGCTCACATTGGTTTTGAGGGTTGGAAAGGCGGAGACATAGAAGCAAAATTATGGGAGAAACATAAAATACACACTTCTACTTTTATTTATGAAAAACTAAATGGTGTACGTATTACACCGAATATATATACAAGTATAAAAGAGTTGGATATTTTAGTTAAAGGTTTAACTGAGATTTCTAAAACAGATCCGCCAACTGCTTCTAAATAATCCTTCGGCAAGCTCAGGATGACACAATCAATGAAACGAACATTAATTATAATTTTTTCTTCAGTAGTATTAGTTATTGGAGTAGTTGCATTCGCAGATAAAACACCAACACGTGAAATTATTTTCACCAAAAATGCGCCTGCCCCAATTGGCCCTTATAGTCAGGGAATAAAAGTAGGAAATACTTTGTACGTAGCAGGACAAGTTGGTTTTACCCTTGAAGGAAAATTAGATACTTCCTCGGTTGAGAATGAATGTAAGCAAGCGCTCAATAATGTTAAGGCTATTGTGGAAGCATCGGGAATGACCATGCAACAAATTGTAAAAGCTACTCTTTACGTTAAGGATTTAAAGAATTTCTCTAAAATAAATGAGGTATATGCTACTTATTTTCCTCAAAACCCTCCGGCTCGAGAAACGGTTCAGATATCAGCACTTCCAAAAAGTGCTCGTTTCGAGATTTCCGTAATCGCTGTTAAATAATTGTTTTCGCATGCAACCATTGAATTTTTTGTCGTATTTAGTGTAATTAAGAAATTTTAAGGTACTATATGGGTGATATCCCAAACTATACTGAGGTTAACCTTGCCATTATTGAGCGCTGCAAAAATGGTGAACGAAAGGCCTTTGAGGAATTATACAAATTGTATGCTAAGGCTATGTTTAATATTTCGTTAAGGATATTAAATAATTCGGATGAGGCAGAGGAGGTGTTGCAAGATGCGTTTTTAAAAGCGTTTGAAAAACTTAATCAGTACGATAAAAAATATGCATTTGGTGTTTGGCTAAAACGCATTGTTATAAATCGTTCACTAGATGTGCTGAAAAAAAGAAAATTGAATTTTGTTTCCCTTAATGAAGCAAATTATATGCAAGAGGAAGATGAGGAGATAGAAGAAAGCATATATGATGTTGAAATAATTAAAAAGTGTATTCAGGAATTGCCTGATGGTTACCGAACAGTTCTTTCGCTGTATTTGTTTGAAGATTATTCTCATAAAGAAATTGCAGAAGCGTTAGGCATCAACGAAGGCACTTCAAAATCTCAATACAACAGAGCAAAGAAAAAATTGGCTGAATTAGTTAAATATAATACTGTAACAAATGAGCGATAAATTAAAAACATTCATTGACAAGAATAAGCAGAAATTTGATTCGGCTGAACCAAGCGGTGATGCATGGAAAAAAATTGATGCACGTCTAGAAACAAAAAATACGAATTGGATAAAAAGCAACGGGTTTTCAAAATATTTGTATTTAGGTTTTGGAGTTAGCATTCTGCTTGTGATAATTTATTTAGCGTCGCAAAACTGGAATACCACTTCTATAAAAACACTAACTCAAAACACAGGAGATTCTGCACTTAATAATTCGGGTGTTTGGGTTAAGACAAATCAGAATAATTCTGAAGGAGATGCAACCAAAACTGCAATTTCAAATTCCACAAGTGATAAAGCCGCGGTTAAAAATCCTTCGACCGGAAATTCTATTGAAGAAGGGTCAACAGCTTTAGTTCAGAATA
>JAYTSW010000517.1:0-11003 GCA_043745425.1 Sphingobacteriaceae bacterium
CAACGAGTCCCTTTTTTGGTTTTAGCTGTGCATTGCTGAGAAACCGAATTATTTTTTGGGATTGTATCAGTTTCATTTTTTTGTTTAATGTGATGCGAAAAGTCCCAGTAATTAATATTGTGAACCGATTCAAATTGCGCTTCAATATTATCAGGCAAGTCACTAAAAAAATCAAGACCTGTAATTTTCTCAACGGAATCCACATTACAAACATAGTTCTGCAAAGAATTTAAAGTTGTTGAACTATTGGGAAGTAAAAACGCAATTGTTTTATAAGTTTGTAATTCGTGACGTAAAATTATTTTGTAAAATAAATTAGGAATTGGAATTTTACCCTCTCCCATCTTTTGTAAATTATTTTCTAAAATCGGACCGCTAATTACAATTACTTCTCCATATTCTTTTCCCCAGTTTCTGGTGAGTTCTTCCAATACTTTCCATTCGCCACGATTTAGCTCAGTTGTTTGAGGTGCGCAATTGCTGTAATAAAAAGTTTCTTTCATGGCAGTTTCGCTAAACGACATGTCTTCGCAGGGAACCATATGTCCTTTATCAAAACCTGAGGCGCTGTAATCTGCGCTCTTAGCTTGCTCAGAATTTATTTCAGAATCTTTTACAAACGAACCTTTCCTGTCTAAATTTGCCAATGCCAAATGCTCTTTGGTTAACGAATAAAATGTCCAAGCTGGTAATTTGTAAGTGGTATTAAAACCAATTTCGTAAAAAGTATGTTTTACAAAAGTGATTTCATTAGGATGAGAAGATGTAATTTTATTGAGAGAATACGTTTGTGAAAACGCGAAATAAGAGAGAAACAGAAAACCAAAAAATAGACTCTTCATTTAATTTAAATTTGGGTCGAAGCCAATGTTTGAGAACACTTTATAGGATTCTTTTATTTTTTCCAGTTCATCGCCCCACATAGTTTTGTAATCGCCTTCTAAAACCAAAGCCGACTCACCATCATTATTAAACCAAGCTTTCTGAATTAATTCATCTTTTAATTGTCCTGGAGTCCAGCCTGAGTAGCCCATAAAAAATCTGACATTATGCGATTTTACTTTGCCGTGATCAATCATGTGCGCCAATTCAAAAAAATTACCGCCCCACCATAAACCATCTTTTATTTCAATACTCTCGCTTAAGTTGTTTCCTAAATTATGCACGTAAAATAATTGGTCTTTCGCCACCGGTCCGCCTTCGAAAATAGGAAAATTGCCATTTTTAATATGAGGAAACAGATCGCGCAACATGTAATCGGTTTTGAAATTCAATACAAAGCCTAATGAGCCTTCATCATTATCTTCCGTTAAATAAATAACCGCCCGCTTAAAATACCCGTCTTGCAACATAGGATGGGCTATTAAAAAATCACTTTGCATAAACGCTAAATTAAGTAATTATCTAAAATTATGCCACTAAATCTCTAAAACACTAAACCCCACAAAAATATTGCATTTAGTGAAATTTTGTGCCTTTGTGTTTTAGTGGCGAAACTAAAGGAATGCTATTTAATTGTTGCAATAAATTGTACATTTGAAAAAGAAATTTTATGGGAGCTTTACGCGACGAAATAAAAAAATTGAGAGAGGATTTTATTAAAGGAACCCTCACGGATGCGGCCGCAAAGGCTAACCCATTCGAGCAATTTGAATTATGGCTCGGGCAAGCCGTTGAAGCAAAAGTACCCGAAGTACAAGCGGTGACTTTAAGCACCATATCGAAAGAAGGAAAACCTAGCTCACGCATTGTTTATATTCGCGAATTTGAAAACAATACATTTTGGATTTACACCAATTATAATTCACGTAAGGCAAAGGATTTGTTAGAAAATTCTCAAATGAGTTTGAATTTTTTCTGGCCTGATTTGGAAAGACAAATTCGTATCGAAGGAAGCGCTGTAAAAGCAGATAAAGAACAAAGTGATAATTATTTTAAGAACCGCCCACGTGAATCACAAATTGGCGCATGGGCTTCTAATCAAAGTGGCGTTTTAAAAAGCAGAGATGAATTGGAAGCCGCTGTGGAAACAATCAGAAATAAATTTGAAGGAAAAGATGTTCCTCGTCCTGATTTTTGGGGAGGTTTTGAAATAAAAGCAAATTATTACGAATTCTGGCAAGGACGAAAAAGTCGTTTGCACGACAGGATTTCTTATACATTAGAAAAAGAAAATTGGTTGATTAAGAGGCTTGCGCCTTAGGCTTCGACTCCGCTCAGCCTGACACATGTCATTTCGAGCGTAGTCGAGAAATATTCACAAAGCAATTATGACTAAAGAACAAAAAATAAAAAACTTCGATGCCAACAGTATTGGCGATACAACAGCCGGTATGTTCGGCTTGCCTTTTACATTGGAAGAATGTGAAACTGTTTTAATTCCTGTGCCTTGGGAGGTGACCGTTAGTTATGGTGGAGGTACAGCCAATGGACCAAAAGCAATTCATGAAGCTTCCTATCAAGTGGATTTGTATGACCCATTGGTAAAGGATGCTTGGCATTTAGGAATTGGAATGGATAAAGAAAATAAAACTATCCGAAGCAAGAGTAATTCATTGCGCAAAAAAGCAGAAGCGATGATTGATGCGATGGCTTCAGGAAAAGATATTTCTAAAAATAAAGTTCATCAGAAGTCAGTGAAAGAAATTCATGAGGGTTGTTTATGGATGAATGCTCAGGTAAAAGAACGCGTACTTCATTTTTTAAATCAAAATAAAATTGTTGGTTTAATTGGCGGCGATCATTCAACGCCATTGGGAATGATGCAGGCTTTAGCTGAGAAATTTGGAAAGTTTACTGTTTTACAAATTGATGCTCATGCGGATCTTCGTATTGCCTACGAAGGATTTGAGTTTTCGCACGCATCAATCATGTACAATGCTTTAAAAATAAAAGAAGTTGAAAAATTAGTGCAGGTAGGAATAAGAGATTATTGTGAAGAAGAATTAAATATAATTAACGAATCAAAAGGCAGAGTAAAAACTTTTTTCGACCGTGATATAAAACACACCATGTACAATGGTGATTCGTGGGACAGGATTTGTAACCGCATTGTTAATGAACTTCCACAAAAAATTTATTTAAGTTTTGACATAGATGGTTTGGATCCGAAATTGTGTCCAGGTACCGGCACTCCTGTAGCCGGCGGATTTGAAACAGAACAAGTTTTATTTCTATTGGAGAAAATTGTAAAATCAGGCAAACAAATTATTGCTTTCGATATTAATGAAGTAACTCCTGGTAAAGGAAACGATTGGAATGAGAATGTAGCTGCTCGTTTATTATACCGTATTGCCAATATGGTAGCGATGAGTAATGAGAGGAAGGGATGAATTTTTACCATGAAAATCGAAAATCATACTTTTGATTTTCATGGATGTTTTTATAAGGCTCCGAGGTGCTTATTTACAAATTCCGAAACAGTACAAACAAGTATATTTTCTTTTGCTTGGTAACTATCGCCCTTGGGCATTAGCAAATAATTATTCTTGGTTTTCAAGTCGCTTATAGATTGAATGAACCCTTTTGTTATCTGGGGGGCCACAGATAATTTAATTTCAATACAGGCCACAGGTTTTATCCCTTTCACTAATAGTAGGTCAGCTTCGGTGCCTTGGTGAGTGCGGTAAAAATACATATCTAAATGTGCAGGTTTTAGTTGGCGTATTTGTTCTACTACAAAACTTTCCCACGATGCTCCTACATCTGGATGCCCGAATAAATCATCCATATTCGATGTACGGATAAGCGTGTGTAAAATTCCCGTATCACGAATATATATTTTAGGCGATTTTACTAATCGTTTTTTCGAATTGTTAAACCAAGGAAGCAAGCGGGTAACCAAAAAAGCACCTTCCATATATTCTAAATATCTTCCTACGGTTGGAGCTGTAACACCAAGAGATTTTCCGTAATTTTCTTTGTTCCAAATGTTACCGTTATTGTGCGCTAACATGCTCCAGAAATTACGAATAGTAACAGATGAAAAATCAACACCAAATAATTCTTTCATGTCTCTTTCGGTATACGATTTTATTAAATTACTGTACCAGGATTGGATGGTGGAGTTTTGTTTTAGTGTTAAAGCAACAGGGAATCCGCCTTTCAGCCACAAGTTATCTTGTGTTATTTTGCTTTTTTGTGCTTCAGGAAGATTTATTCCTCCCATATCTAAATAAGCAATTCGTCCGGCTAAAGATTCGGAAACTCCTTTTATTAAGTGAGGAGAGGATGAGCCTAATAATAAAAAGCGAGCAGGTTTTCTGTCTATATCAACAAGCGCGCGCAACAAGGCAAACAACTTTGGCATGCGTTGTACTTCGTCAATAATAATAAGTTTATCTTTATTTTTTAGCAAATAACTTTCAGCATCATTTTGCAGGCGGTTATAATGACTTTCCAGTTCCAGATCGAGGTACAGAGTTTCTTTTTTTGTTTTTGAAGCATACAATTTCGCCAATGTGGTTTTACCAATTTGGCGTGCTCCCAATAAGGCCACTACCGGATTTGTGGTGAGCAGAACATTTAACTCTTTTAATTCAATACGCTGTATCATCCCGTAAAGGTACAAAATTTATCCATGAAAATCAAAAATCATACTTTTGATTTTCATGGATGATTAATTGGGCTGGGAAATGGGATTTGCGCTATAGCTTCTACGGCTGCATTGCCAATAATAGGGCAGAGATGAGGTGTTGGTGGAAGATTTAGTCCAAATCCTTCCTGAAAAACTCTTTTAGTGTAATATTAAAATAGGTGCAAATTTTATCAAGGGTAGTGATTGAAACATTGTTAATTGCCCGTTTATTGTACCGCATTGCCAATAGTATGGCGATGAGTAGCGGAAGGAAGGGTTGATTTGATTATTGGATAAATTACTCTATCTTTAATAATCAAATATTGAAACAATGAAAAACATATTCATTTTCTTTTTTAGTTTATCTGTAGCCGCTTCCTATTCAAATACAGAACCTGTACCGCGTAAAACCATTTCATTTACCGAAAACAAAGGTCAGGTTAGCGACCAATTTTATAAGCCACGCCCCGATGTTTTGTTTAGCGGTAGTGCGAATGGCATGGTGTACCATTTGAAAAACAATGGGATTAGCTATCAGTTATACAAAATAGACTATTCTAAAAAAAGCGGAGCTATTTCCTCTTCGAAGAGGATGTCTCAAACAGAAGAAAAAGCCTCCAGTAAAACCACTATTTACCGTTTAGACATTAATTGGTTAAACGCCAATGAAAACCCCATTACGCAAAAAGGTAAAACAGTTTTAGGTTACGACAATTACTATTTGGAAGTTTGCCCGGAAGGCGCTACGAAAGTAAAATCATATGAAGACATTACCTATAAAAATATTTATACAGGCATTGATTTGCATTACTATAATAAGGATGGCAATTTAAAATACGATTACATAATACAACCAAACACTGATTACAAACAAATACAATTACAAATTAACGGGGCGAAAAAAATAAGTGTGAACAAAAAAGGTCAGTTAGTGATTAAAACTCCTTTGGGAGAAGTTATTGAGGGAACACCAATAGCGTTTCAAAATAATAGGCAGTTAAAGGGTAAATGGAAAGTTAAAGAACGTAATGTTTCTTTCGAAATTGAAAACGTAAATCCTGCTTTACCTTTAATTATTGATCCACTTATTTCAGTTCGTGCGTGGGGAACTTATTATGGAGCATCAGGAAGTGAGTCTGGAAACGCATGTTCAATTGATACCGCGGGCTATGTTTTTATGACGGGTGGGACGGATGCCACTACTGGAACTATTATTGCAACTGTTGGATCTCACCAATCGGTTATCGGAGGAAATGACGATGCTTATATAGTAAAATTTGATGCCTCAGGTATCCGACAATGGGGAACGTATTATGGTAGTTTATCTGGAGAAATCGCAAATTCGTGCGCTACTGATTCTGCGGGTAATATTTATATCACAGGTACAACAAATAGTGCTTCAAGCACTGTGATTGCGACTATAGGATCCCACCAAAGTACTTTATGGTGGCGGTGTAATGGATGCCTATTTGGTTAAATTTAACGGTGCTGGAATTCGTCAGTGGGGAACGTATTATGGTGGCAGTGGCAACGATTACGGATACCATTGTGCAAGCGATGCTTTTGGAAACATTTATGTTGCAGGATACTGTTCTACAAATGCTGGAACAGTAATTGCAACGGCCGGATCTCATCAATCAACTTACGGTTTTGGTGGATATGATGCTTTTCTAGTTAAGTTTAACACTTCAGGTGTTCGTCAATGGGGAACCTATTATGGAGGAACAGGGAATGATCAAGGCTACTCTTGCGCAACAGATGTAGCAGGAAATGTTTATATGGCCGGAAGCACAAGAACAAATGCCAGCTTGGTAATCGCAACAGTAGGAGCTCATCAAACTGCGATCGCCGGTTTATCAGGAGACACTGACGCTTTTTTAGTAAAATTTAATACTTCTGGGGTTCGTCAATGGGGAACTTATTACGGTGGTATTGATTTTGAAACCGCAGTATCATGTGTTTCTGATAATGCCGGGAATGTTTATTTGTGCGGTTATACACATTCTAGTAGTGGTATAGCAACTATCGGTTCGCATCAGTCAGTTTTTGGAGGTGGACCGCCAACCACTTATGACGCCTTTTTAGTGCAGTTTAACAGTAATTCCGGTTTGCGTCAATGGGGAACTTATTATGGAGGTACTGGAGATGAGGTCGGAAATGAATGTGCAGTTGATAAAATAAATAATGTATATATGGTGGGTTTTACGGGTACAAGTACTGGCACTGCAATTTCTACCCCTGGATCATATCAGCCCTATCTGTCAATTTCTGGAGGTACCGATGCATTTTTAGTGCAACTCACTATTAGCGGAGTACGCCAATGGGGAACTTATTATGGTGCCGGAAGTGAACAAGCTAATTCTTGCGTAACAAGTAAAAGTGGAATCCTTTATATGGCGGGCTATTCAATAACTTCAACTGGTACAGTAATTGCTTCAAGCGGTAGTCATCAGCCGATTTTTGGAGGCTTGCCTAATACAGATGCTTTTTTAGTGAAATTTTTTGAATGTAATTCTCCTTCAGCACCTATAGATAACACTCCTGTTGCCAACCTTGCAGTATGCTCAAATAATTCTGCAACATTAGTAGCAACTGGTATAGGTTCTATTTCGTGGTATTCTTCTATCTCTTCTCCAACAGCAGTAGGAACAGGAACAGTTTTTGTAACACCTACATTAACAACCGGTCTTAGCATGGGTACTTATACGTTTTATGCAGCAGCTACCAATACTTGTTACGAAAGTAGTCGCACGCCTATAACTTTGACAGTTATTCCTAATCCGTTAATAAGTATAACAGGGAATACATCAATCTGTACTGGCGGCACAAGTAGTTTGAATGTTAATGGATCAACCTCATATACATGGAGTACGGGTTCAAATAGTACTTCGATAGTGGTTTCTCCAACTTTAACATCTTTCTATTCTGTTACAAGTACATTTACAAACGGTTGCCAGTCTAATGCAACAACAACTGTCGTAGTAAATCCAAATCCAACTGTAACCGCTAATACTTCTAACACATTAATTTGTTCGGGACAAACAACTACTTTAACATCCAACGGCGCTAATACCTACTCTTGGAGTACAAGCGCTACGGGTTCTGTTATTGCAGTTTCACCAACTACTACAACGTCTTATTCTGTAACAGGAACAGATATTAACGGATGTACAAATACATCATCTATCACGCAATCCGTTTCAGCTTGTACGGGAATTGCGGAAACATTAAATCAAAACCAAATTAATATTTATCCCAACCCCGCAACCGAAACAATAAACATTCAATCCGTAGTAAAAATAACTTCATTAAAAATATTTAGTGTGGATGGAAAATTAGTTTTGGAAAAAGTGGTCAAAGAAAATAATTCAACGCTAAATGTTTCAGAACTGTCACAAGGCATTTATTTTCTGTGTTGCATGAGTGATGAGGGCGAACGGTATTTTAAAATAATTAAAGAGTAGTTTATATCCATTTTTTGTGTAACTTTAATTTCAAATTATAATTATGAAAAAAATATTTCTTTTATCTGCTGCGTTTTTTTGTAGTGGAATTATGTTAGGCCAAACAGGCGTTCAAACTCAGGCAAAAGTTGATGTGAACAATTCCAAAGTGGAAGCGTTTAAAAAACAACATGATGATGTTACTGCGAAGTCTGCCCAATCTATTCAGGCTTCAACATATTTCGGATACGATGAAACTTTAAAATCTTTTCTAAACAATGGAGTTATTCCAAATGAAGTTCCAAAGTCGGACGGAACACTTACGAAAGAGCAGTATGTTAAAGTGTTAAACGAATGGATCTCAAAAAACAAAAACTTATTAAAACCAGAACATAAACAATCATTAATCAAATAATATTTTACTATGAAAAACATTTACAAACTCGCTTTAGTTATTGTTCTGTTCTTATCGGTAAAAACAATGAATTCACAAATGACTTGTTTCACGCCAAGTTTAGGAATATTCGATGCTATGACCTGGGCTCCTATGAGCGCGACGGTTCCTTGTACATATACTAACGTAATTAATATTAGCCCAACACAATTTGCATCTGGTAATCAAGGGACAAGTCCTTGTATGAGAATTATTATTGGTTTAACGAATGCAAATGCTGCGACCAATAATTCTATTGCAATTGGAGAGGGAACGGTTAATCCTGTTTATAACATGTGTGCTTCGGGTTGCAATACAGTTATTCCAAGTTCAAGTTCGTACACAATGTCACTTTTTGGCTTGGATCCTGCACAAAATCATGGCTATACTTTGTGTAATACGAATGTTGCAGCAAACATGAACTACACCATTGCAAGTTGTTATAGTAATGTTCCACTAGCCAGTGGTGTTTGGAATAATACAGTTGCTGGCGGTTGTCAAACAGTTAATATTCCTGCAAATTCTCCCATTGGAATATCAGGATATTCAATTTCACCAGCAGTACCTCCAACTGCATCGCTCACTTTAAGCTCGGGCAATCTATACCTGGATACTTATTTAATGGTTCAGGGAATATATACAATTACCTATTTTTTTAACAGCCAAAGCACATGTTCTGTTAGTAGCACAAGAACAATTTCAATCACAAATCCTTATGTTGCAAGTTGGTCTGCAGTAGGACCATTATGCTCGAACGGAACTTGTGTGAATTTAAATCCTCAAATCACCGGCACCTCGGGAGGAACTTTTACCGCAACGGCTGGCGTGACCAGTAATTCATTTTGTCCTTCAACATCAGGCGCAGGAACTTTTCCAGTTACTTATACAGTTGGCGTTAGTCCACAATGCGGAAGGACTGCATCAAACAATATTGTAGTTAATCCTACACCAACCGCTAATGCAGGTCCGACGCAGAATATAACTTGTGTAAGCAGTACAGTATCACTTTCAGGTTCAGGCGGAGGAAGTTATAGTTGGAGCGGACCGGGAATTATTTCGGGTGGCACTACTTCAAATCCTGTTGTTGGATCGCCGGGAAATTATTCCTTAACTGTTACTTCAGGTGGCTGTACTTCGGCGCCAAGTGTTGTGGTAGTTGGAATGAATACTACTCCTCCTGCAGCTGCTGCCTCATCTTCCGGATCGATAACTTGCCTAGGCAACACAATTAACTTATTCTCGAATCCTGCCGGAATGATCTATTCTTGGACGGCTCCAGCCGGAAGTTCAATAGTTGGAAGTGCGAACATTCAAAACACCTCCGGTTCGGGTCCGGGTACATATACAGTAATGGTTCAAAATCCGGTTAACGGATGTTTTGCGGTCGCTACAGTTGCAGCAATAACAAACACTACTGCTCCAACAGTAACCGCAGGGACATCAAATACCTTAATTTGCATAGGCCAAACAGCAACTCTAACATCTAACGGTGCCAACACCTACTCCTGGAGTACAACAGCAACAGGTTCTTCTATAGTAGTTTCTCCAACGGTAACTGCGAATTATACTGTTATTGGTACAGCGGTAAATGGCTGCACAAACAGCGCAACGGTCACGCAATCTGTTTCAACTTGCGCGGGCGTAAATCAAATAGCAAATCAAAACCAAATAAATATTTTTCCAAATCCTGCCACAGAAACAATAAACGTTCAGTCTTCTACAAAAATAAATTCAATAAAATTATCTAGCGTGGATGGAAAATTAATTATAGAAAAAACTGTTAAAGATAATTATACATCAATAAATATTTCTGAATTATCGCAAGGAGTTTATTTTATGCAGTGCATAACTGAGAGTGGAGAAAAATATTTTAAGGTGGTGAAGGAGTAGTTATTTTTTCTTTTTCCTCAGCTCTTCGATGCGTAGCAACTGTTTAAGGTCCTCGAGATCTTTGTGTCTTCCTGCAATCATTTTATTTTGTTTTAAATGATTTACATGGATAAAAGGAATTTCTAAACCATCTACTTTTTCAACGCTTTTCATTTCCCAGGCTTCAGGCCATTTTACACCGACAATTTTTGTAAGGAAATCAATGATAAATGGTGGCGTATTTCCAATATGAAATGCCATCGGAACAGTAAAGTCGGCCTCCTGAATTAATTTCAGATCTTCTTCCAGAATTTCTAATTCTCTTAATGTAGTAACTAATAGATCACGACTTTCAGATGTTGGTTCCAGCCATACATCCAAATCTCCGGTTGGTCTCGAAAAACCATAATAGTTAACCGCGACACCTCCAACAACCAAAAATTTGACTTTATTTTTTAAGAGTACACGTAAAATTTCAATATGTTCATTCTGGAATATATTCATAAGAAGTAAAAATTAGTTTAACAGAGTTATTTAATATTTTTTCAGGTTGATAATTTTTGTAGGCATAATCGTTAAGTCTGCGCATTAACTGCAAACGTTCAGGCCCAGTAATCGTCATTGCATATTTCAATTGAATATCATTTTGATTTTCGACAGTGCTAAAAACAATGCGTTTTGT
>JAYTSW010000518.1:0-10993 GCA_043745425.1 Sphingobacteriaceae bacterium
GTGTACAACAAATCACTTGAGCGCTCGTAAATAATTCGTTCACAACATGGTCTTCTAATAATCTCGCTTCCTTCAAACAATTTTTTGCTTCGTTATAAAACGCGGCACGTTGTTGTGCATCTTCTCTCCCAAAAACACGTTTATATTTTCCAGCCATTCTGAAATATTCTTCAGCCGTTTTACGTAAACTTTTTATGTCTTTGTAGTATGAACTATTCTGCACTTGCCCGTCAACCGATGTTCCCATTAATTCTTCAGAAATTCTTGCTGGGTGACCAACACGTAAAACATGAATGCCTTGCTCCAATAATTTTTCACTTAACAAATCAACAGCAGTATTGGTTGGCGCACAAACCAAAACTTGTTTTTCTGTTTGCAATGTTAAACGAATAGCTTGTACTAATGTGGTTGTTTTACCTGTGCCGGGCGGACCATGAATAACGGCGATATCATTCGCAGCTAATGCATGTCGAACTGCACGATTTTGCGATAAATTTAAATTGGGAATAATAATACTTTCATCTAATTTCTCGAAAGAAGGTTTTTGTAAGCCTGCAATTAATTCCCTTAATTCTGCTTGTTTACAATTTTTTGCGTTGATAATTGTATCCAAAGCCTTTTGCATTTCGGTATAACTATTATCATCAAACTGGATGTTCACCCCAAGTTTTCCATCATAAGCCCAGTCTGGTAATTCTTCAGCATGCAAAATAATAAGCATTTTGTTTTTACCGGAACGTTTTATGGTACCAATCATTTCGTTGGCATCGTCAGGTATTTTATTCGAGAATAAAGAAATATTTTTACCAGTACTGAAATGATGAGGCATATCCAGATTCGTAGTACGCTCTACCTCGATTTGCAAAAGGTCGCCATAACCCAATTCATCATTTAAAATCTGAATTGGATACCAAGTTACCCCGTTTTGTTTTCGGCGCTCAATACCCGCTTTTAAGAATTGTTCTTTATACTGCAAAAAGTCTTCTTCCCTCTCAATAAGAAGTAATTCCTTTAGCAATTTTAAATGTTTTATTGAGGGTGAATCCATAATCGGCAAGCTCAGCACCAATTCTAAGGAGTTTCAAGAAACTCTTTAGAATTGGTATATTTGTTTATTATTACTTATGATCTTTAACACCATAGAATTTGTCATTTTCCTGCTGGTGGTATTTATACTCTATTGGCGCTTCTTCAGCAAAAATAGCACGAATCAAAATACTTTACTACTAATTGCGGGTTATTTTTTTTACAGTTGGTGGAGCTGGAAGTTTTTACTCCTTTTTATAGGCACTTCTCTTATTGATTTTTATACCGCTCAAAAAATTGAACAAAATGAAGATTCTAAAAAACGAAAACTATTTCTATCTCTTTCTCTTAGCGGGAATTTATTGGTATTAGGGTTTTTTAAATATTATAATTTTTTTGTGACTGAGTTTGCTAATTTATTTAATCTCAATCCAACAAGTTTCACCTTAAACATTATTCTCCCCCTGGGCATTAGCTTTTATACTTTTCAGGCGATGGCTTATACTATTGATGTATATCGTAAAACCACAAAAGCCGAAACTAATTTATTGACGTATTTATTGTACAGCAGTTTCTTCCCACAAATGTTATCGGGGCCTATTGAGCGCGCCAATCGATTAATGGGACAATTCAGATTTAAACGCGAATTCAGCTATAAGCAAGCTGCTAAAGGTTTAGAATTAATTTTATTTGGCTATTTGAAAAAAGTTGTACTGGCAGACAATTTAGCCACGATTGCCGATAGAGGCTTTTCCTCTCCGGATAATTATCATGGCGTAGATTTAGTGATTGTCGTATTATGTTTCACGTTTCAGATTTATTGTGATTTTAGTGGCTATACTGATATCGCGAGAGGCGTTGCTCGCTTGTTCGGCTTTGAATTAATAAAGAATTTTAATAATCCCTACTTCGCCGAAAACATAAATGATTTTTGGAGACGCCGACATATTTCATTAAGCACTTGGTTTCGCGATTATTTATACATTCCATTAGGAGGAAATAAAAAAGGGAAAGCAAGAACAACATTTAATATCGTTTTAGTATTCGCGGTTTCCGGATTATGGCATGGTGCCAGCAGAACATTTTTAGCATGGGGCTTGTATCATGGTTTTTTATCTGCGATTAACAGATTACTCAGTGTAAAAATTGAATTTCCGAAACCTATAAAGGTTTTTATTACATTTTTAATTGTGGCATTCGGATTAATATTTTTCAGAGCTTCTTCAATGCCTGATGCATTTAAAGTAATTGGGAATTTGTTTGCATACAATGGAAGTTTGAGCATTCTAAACGGGATTCAAAACATAAAACTCATTCTTCTTTTCACAACACTATTTGTTGTTTTAATTTTAGAACGATTAAACGAAGTGAAGCCTGAGTTATTTCAAAATCTTTTCGGGAAAAAATTATTTAAGTACTCGGCCTATTATTACGCAGTCTTCTTAATTATTTTATTGGGAGTTTACAATAACGCACCTAACTTTATTTATTTTCAGTTTTAATGAAAAAATTTGTAAAGAAAATATTTTTATTTAGCATTCCGGTTTTAATCGGACTAAGCTTCATTTTCTTTATTAAAACCAATCGTGAATTTTGCTACAACTATGTTAAAGGCGATTGTGAAGGTCGAGGGAAATTGCTTTACAAAAGAATTTACGAAGAGAAAAACTCGGTAGATTATTTATTTGTCGGCTCTTCAAAAACCTGGAATGATATTGATGATGGTTTGTTAGAGAGCCTGATTAATTCTCCCAATATAATGCACGTTAAATTGTTTAACACGGGTTACTGTCGGTTTGGAAGAAATTTAGATTATTTATTCTGCAAAGAGTTTTTAAAACGTAACCGTCTCAAGAAAATATTTTTAGAAGTGCGAGCCGATGAATCAACAACTTCCCACCCGATTTATCCTTATCTCGCCAATGGAACTGAAGTATTAGAAGGTGCTTTGGCACTAAATGGGAATTTGTTTCCGGAAATTTACAACCATCTTTTAATGAATATTAATTACTCGCGTTGCAAAGTACATATAGAAACAGCTGAAGTAAATTCGGAAAACACACCTCAACACGGTTACAACAATATTGAAAGGACTCTTGATGCCAAAATGTTAGATGAATATTATTCTAAAGAACAAACACGCCTAAACGAAAACAAAATTGACACCTCTGCAATAGCCTATCGCTTTAGTAATTATTATTTATCTAAATTGAAAAAATTATGTGACTCGAAACACATTGAACTTGTGTTTGTTTATTTAGCAGGATACGCTAACATTAACAAAAAACCTATTTTTAAAGCACATTACGAAAAATGGGGGAAAGTAATAATGGCTCCTGATAGCATTTACAATAACAAAACCTATTGGAAAGATGTTGCGCATTTAAATTCATTCGGAGCTACTGCATACACTAAATTCTTAGCGACTCAACTAGCGCGTTAATCTGAAAGTCTTTGAGGCTGTTTTACTGCCGTAGATAATTTCCACTTTAAGGTTATTTGAAACTGCAGTCGGAATATTTAATTCGCGTTCATCAGTGATTTTTTCAAAAATAATCTCATCACCATTGGTAATCTTTACTTTATAAGTTTCTTTTTTACTTAACCCGTTACAAAATAATTTTAGAGTGCCATCTTCATTTTTTATAAGAGAAACGAATACACCTTCATTCACATGCTCCTTCTTTTTTCCATATAACATTTTCGGACTACGCTTTGCCTCAGTATTATCAGGCGCTTGATTAGCGTCAGAATTTTTTAATACAAAATTATCCTGCTTCTCTTCTTTGTTCCACACCCGTATATAATCAATAATAAAGGGCGAGAAAGTTGTTGCTTCTTTATTCGGTCCAGGGTGAAAGGGGCCGTTATCATCTGGAATAGCTATATTCGCCACTACATGTTTTGGTTGTGTAAATTTTACTTTTGATACGGCAATACATTTTCCATTTACATAATATTTTACTGCATTGTCATCCCACAAACAGGAAACAATATTATATCCCTTATCCAAATCACCATTTAATTTAATCCATCCACCAAAACTTCTTTTTTGTCCAATAGGATTTCGCACCATATCACAACCTTGGCAATGCGTATCAACATGCGTTTGATCTTCACGTTCACCCTTCAATTCCATAATATCAATTTCTTCATTAGGAGAACCACCATACAACCAAAAGGCCGGCCATAAGCCTTTATCTGGTGGCGCTTTAAATTTAATTTCGAAATACCCTTTTAAAAATTTTTGCTTGCTCTGTATTAACCCGGATACATATTTGAAATCACGTTTATTTAATCCCTGAAAAACACCCTTACCCGATTTAATGGAATCGTTATCTCCCATCCAATCAATTAGACGAGCACTTGTGACTTCTTTTGCAGAGGTAATATACAAGCAACCATTTTTTATTTCGTGGTTTTTATAATCGGAATAATATTGTTGCTCTTTATTCGAAGTAATACTTCTTGCCCAACCATACCAACTGTTCCATTTATCTTTTGATAGTTCTGAATCTGAAAACTCATCACCATCCTGATAATAATAAGTAATGACTGTATCCTTATTAATTTGCCATAAGGTTTGTGAATTGCTAATAGAAATTCCACAGCAAAATAGAATACAAATTAGTTTTTTCATTGTTCAGTTTTATTTTTTTTCATCGGAGTTCCTTCGGGATAATTCAGACCGTAATTGACTGGATGTTTTTGTACTTCCATCATGGCTCCAACCAGGCGGACCAAAAACGTAAAGAAGTTTTGCTTTTAGCGTGGGGCCTTTTTTTAAATCGTTTAAAATGTTTTTCCATTCGTGAAAAACCATTTTCAAAGGATTATAGTCTTCTATTTTTGTAGTTAATCCGTATTTGACTTTCTCTTTGGGGTCTTCAGGTTGAAATGTTCCGAATAGCTTATCCCAAAAAATTAAAAGCATGCCCATGTTTTTATCTAAATACTTAACATTACTTCCATGATGAACGCGATGATGTGATGGTGTTACAATAATGTGTTCCAAAAATCCAAGCTTATTAATAGTTTGTGTGTGAACTAAAATTCCGAAAATCTGTGTCGCCGCATAGATAAACATAACGTCAATACCCTTAAATCCAAATAAGGCTAACGGAATAAAATAAATAAAACGATATAGCGGTTGAAATACCGAAGAGCGAAAGCCAACAGTTAAATTAAATTCTTCGCTGCTGTGGTGTGTAACATGCACCGCCCAAAAGAAGCGACAATAATGATCAACTCTGTGAAGCCAATAATACATGAAGTCTTCTGCTATTAATAACACTACCCAATACAGCCAAACATTATGGATTTCAAAAAAACTAAATTGATAAAAATAATTTAATACAAGCAAGCAAACGCCGCGAACTAAAATATCCAAACCAAAATTTAAAGATGAAAGATAAATGTTAGATAAAATTCCTTTACCGGTATAATATTGTTTGTTATGAAAATAGCTATATAATAATTCACCACCAATTACTATTACGTAAATTGGCAGTGAAACCATTATTAATAAGCTTTCTCTGAATTCCTGCATAAAATCTATGCTAAGGTAAGGATTTCCTTATCGTTATTTAAAGAGTGATAACGGTCCTTTTACAACCTCGCCTTTGCCGTCGCTTGTCCTATAAGAAATAATATAGAAATAGGTTCCAGCAGAAGCTTGAGTTCCTGATCGGGTAAATCCATCCCAACTTCCGCCAATTCCATCCCACTCATACATCCGCAATCCCCAGCGATCTAAAATCACACAATGGAAATCGATAACACCCGTACCGTCAACTTTAAATACGTCGTTCTTTCCATCACCGTTAGGTGTAAATACATTTGGAATATTTATACTAACTGGCTGAATAATATCAATACACTTCGTTAAAGAATCCGTACAACTTAAAGTTGTTGTTGGACTAACCATTTTAATACAATATGTTCCGCCACTATTAAAAGTATGAATTGGGTCTGGCGCATTAGTAAGTGAAGTTCCGTCACCAAATGACCAGTTGCCACTTAATCCATAACTGGTAAATGAAACAGCGCTGTTAACTTGGTAAGGAGCACTTCCCAAAATATCAAACGTAACAGTATTCACTGGCAAGAACGATATTGTGACTACGGTACTTGTTGTAAGCGAACAACCCGAAGTAAATGTTCCGGAAGCAGTAACCGTAAAGTTCCCACTTGCTGTATAACAATGTGTGGTATTTGTTGTTGTTCCGGTTGCATCGCCATAATCAAATACAATTCCATTATATCCAGTCGTAGTTGAGAATGTACTGCAGGTGCCAGGACAAAATGGTGATGGATTGGATATATTAATAATTAAAGGCGGCGCACTGCTAACATTAACCGTTGCAATGGCAGAGGATAAACACGAACCATTTGCACCATTAATAGTATATGAAGTTGTTACAGTAGGCGAAACAACGACACTTGAAGTAGTTTGTCCACCGGGTGACCATGTATAATTTGTTGCGCCTGTAGCTGTAAGGGTTGTTGAGCCACCACAAATAGTAGGGCTAGTAACAGTTAGTGATGGAGTTGGAGTAACTGTCACATTAAACGTAGCTGTATTTCCACAGCCTGATGTTTCGCCAGTAACAGAATAGGTTGTGTTTGTTGTTGGCGTATCCGTATATGTTGTTCCATTAGTTCCTGAAGGCATCCAAGTATAATTAGTTGCGCCACTTGCAGTAAGCGTTACTGTTTGTCCAGAACAAATTGCCGAACCGCTCACAGAAACACTTGGTAAAACATTAACTAAAACAGTAGTTGTTCCGCTGCCGTTACAAACTGCATCCGATGCGTTAACAGTATAAGAAGTTGTTGTTGTCGGAGTAACTACAACAGTGTTTGTGTTTGCGCCTGTATTCCAAGTATAACTTGTTGCAGAACTTGTAGCTGTAAGTGTTACCGATTGTCCTGCACATATGGTTGGTGAATTAATAATTACTGACAAGGCAGATCCAACACTAATACCAACTGTTGTGTTTGAAATACAAATCCCATTTGCGCCTGTGACTGTATAGTTTGTTGTTGAAGCAGGGTTTGCTGTGAATGTTGTTCCTGTTATGTTTCCTGGATTCCAAGTATAAGATGTAGCGCCGCTTGCTGTTAATGTTGCGGTGCCTCCAGTACAAATTGTTGCTGAAATAGCTGATACTGTTGGAGTAGTTGTAACATTAAGTAAAGCTGAAGCTGTATTCGTACAACCAGCAACACTAGTTCCTAAAACAGTATAAGTTTGGTTTGAAACTGGGCTAACGGTCACCGAACTACCACTTAACCCGCCGGGATTCCACGTGTAAGTTGAAGCGCCGCTTGCAGTAAGTGTTGCGGTTTGTCCGGAACAAATTCCACTTAATGTTCCTGTAGAAACAGTTGGTGTTGTGTTTACAGTTACTGTTGCTGTATTTACGCCGTTACACGATGTACTTGTTCCACTAATAGTATAAACCGTTGTCGACGTAGGACTAACCGTAATACTATTTGAATTAGAGCTTGTAGACCATGTATAAGTTGTTGCACCGCTCGCTGTTAATGTTGCAGTTTGTCCGGAACAAATACTAGGATTATTTACTGAAATTGAAATTGCTGAACCAATATTAATTGAAACGGTTTGTGTTGTTGTACAAGCGCCATTAGCGCCCGTAACGGTATAAACTGTTGTTGCAGGTGGGGTTGCAGTAAATGTTGTGCCCGTGCTTCCGCCAGGATTCCAGGTATAAGATGTGGCTCCACTAGCTGTTAATGTTGCCGTGTTACCTGGACAAATTGTAGCTGAAGGAACATTTAAAGTGGGAGTTGGGATAACATTAACAGTTGTTGTGTTCGTTCCCTGGCAAGATAAAGCGCTCGTTCCGGTAACAGTATAAATTTGTGTTGTTCCTGGGCTAACGGTCACCGAACCTCCGCTTAGCAATCCGGGGTTCCAAGTATAAGTTGATGCACCTCCGGCTATTAATGTGGTGGTTTGTCCGCTACATAGAGTCGGAGAGTTAACTGTAATCGTTGGATTTGGGTTTACGTTGACTTGTGTTGTAAACGTATTAGAACAAGAACCATTACTACCCGTAACGGTATAAATTGTAGTTGTAGTTGGCGTCACCGCAATAGTTACAGTAGTTGGCCCCGTATTCCAAGTATAAGTAGTAGCTCCGCCGGCCGTTAGTATAACTTGTTGTCCGGGACAAATTGTACCGGATGATGCCGTTACACTTGGCAAAGTATTAACGGTAATTGAAGTGGTTTGAGTATTGGAACAGGTCCCGTTATTTCCTGTGACTGTATAATTAGTAGTTGTAGTTGGAGACAAAGCAATTGTTGCCGTTGTTGGCCCAGTATTCCAAGTATAAGTACTCGCACCTCCTGCAGTTAATGTAACTGTTTGTCCCGCACAAATAGTTCCTGAAGTTGCAGTAACTGTTGGTAATGTGTTTACGTTTACCGTTGTTGCTTGAACACTTGAACAAGAACCATTACTTCCCGTAACAGTATAGTTTGTTGTAGTGGTTGGAGAAACTGCTATTGTAGCTGTAGTTGGTCCTGTATTCCATGTATAAGTTGTTGCGCCGCTAGCTGTAAGTACAACTGTTTGTCCGTTACATATGGTAACAGGAGTTGCGGTAATGCTTGGTGCTGCTGCTACGGTTACAGTTGTTGTTAAGTTTGAAGAACATGTAGCCACTGTACCTGCAATTGTATAGGTTGTTGTAATAGTTGGTGTAACTGTAATTGTTCCGGTTGTTGGCCCTGTGTTCCAAGTATACGTAGTTGCGCCGCTTCCGTTTAAGGTTGCGGTTTGTCCAGCACAAATAGAAGGGCTGTTAACCGTTAGTGTTGGTCCTGTTATAACATTGATTATTGAAGGTACACGATAAGTTCCACGATCGCAATAACCGGCATAAAGTGTATAAGTGCCTGGTACAGTAAAAACGGAAGTTGTAAAAGCTGCTCCGGTTCCAATTGGCGAGCCACCTGCTGCAGTGCTAAACCAATTAATGGTAACACCACTGGTATTTGTACCTGCAGCTAAAGATACTGAATTGTTTACACAAATTGTTGTTGAAGGCGTGGCAGTGATTGTTCTTGCTGCTGTTAATGTTCCTGTTGAGCCTGCGCCTCCTCTCGTTGCACCGTTCGGAGGAAAGTTAGTGGCTATTAGGCCGGCATTGCCAGATACTACTCCATTATTTCCTCCAGTTAAACTAGTTACTGGTAGAGTTCCAGTTGTTCCAATGTACCCTCCTCCTCCTCCAGCGCCCGGACCATAAGCTTCAGAATTAAAACAAGGGCCTCCAAAAGTTTGATTGGCCCCGTTGCCACCTCTAGCAAAGATAGCAGTTGCCGCTGTTAGGTTAGTTATCCCGACTACATTTAATATAACGGTTCCGCCACCTCCGCCACCGCTAGCTCCTTCTTTACCATTACAACTACCTGCATTACTCGGTGGAGTTCCAGCACCACCATCAGCAACAATTGTACCGACACCCGTCAAATCTCCATAACAAAGAATATAAACTAATCCACCGCCATTACCCGCGGGCGCTCCCTGATTATCATTTGAGTCGCCTGAACCACCACCACCACCAACGAATATTTTTCCTCCTGAGTAATCTAACGGTCGACCACCAAAGCCGCCCATATTTCTTCGTCCATCACCTGACCACCCGCCACTGCCAGGGCCAAATGAATTGGGGTTTTGATTATTGGAAGAAAAAGAATATCCACCTCTTCCGCCACCGGATGAAGTCACTGTAGAGAACCCTGGAGATTCTAAATTCCATGCTGCATTAAAGCCAGCTACTGGATTTCCATAAGCCAAATAATTGAGAACAACCCCGCCGTTTGCGCCGCCGCCGCCGCCAGCATTATGAGCTGTACCGCCGCCGCCGCCGTTTGCAAGAGCGCCTCTACAAAAAACTGCTGCCATTGCTTTATATGCATTTGTATCACCCGCTATACTTTCACCTTTATAACCCCCTTCAAGAGGTTTCACGGATCCAAATTTATTGGCGCCCGAAATAGTTGAAGCATTTTCTACTCCACCTCCTCTAAACCCTTTTGCGTTTACACTAAAAGAGGGGGCACTACTAATTGTTGTATTTGATAATGATTCGACGGCTAAAACTCCACCAATTGAACCGTTCCAAGGGGGACAAGTAATATACCCTGCGCCACTAACTGTTAAGGTTGTATAACGAGGCACTCGAACGATTTGTGTTTTTCCAACAGTGGAATATGAATGAGTGACTCCACAATCTAAACTAAAAGAAGTTCCGCTTAATATCGCATTGATTTGTCCAAACTCATGATCGCCTGCCGCATTGTAATTTAAAATATAACCCATTGATGTATCTGCAGGAAGCGACATACTTGTGTCAATAAAATAAGCCTTGCCGGCTTTAACGCTTGCGCCTTGCATTTGAATAATCATTACCAAATCACCTACGGCTAATCCTACCGTGCTTGTAACAGGAATAATTGAAGCACCTATCCCAATACTTGTGGTTAAAGGTGTATAGATGTTTACAATGGTATTAGCAACTGTAATATTTCCTATTCCATCTTTTCCTCGTTGAGAAAAAAGCGAAAACGTGCTAACTAATAAAACTAATGAGATGTAATATTTTTTCATTTTCTATTATTGAAAATATTTTTTTGCAAGTATCTAATTTACTGAAAATTCTTTTAAAATTGCTTTACCGTTTATCATTTTTTAAACGAGGTTTGCCATTGTATTTCGCCTCTAATTTACCTTACGTTTAATTGGGTGGATACGTTTGGTTGAGAATTGCATTATTTCGTTTATTTAGTAAGTCAAATTAAAGTCTAAAATTTCTAAAAACAAAAAGTCCCCCAGAGGAGGACGTTTTGAACCAAAGCAAAATTGCTTAACCCTTAATTATAACAATTCGCTTATATTTTTAGTTTAATTTGAATGGCGGAATTTTGCCTT